>DATBBS010000376.1:0-4541 GCA_036270895.1 Xanthobacteraceae bacterium | reverse complement strand
TGCCGCCGGCGCGCGAGGCCTGCCCGCATAATCTCGCGCCCACCACCTCGTCGCTGATGCAGCTCGCGCTCGGCGACGCGATCGCGATCGCGCTGCTCGACAGCCGCGGCTTCACCAAGGTCGATTTCCACAACCTGCATCCGGGCGGCCGGCTCGGCGCCGCCCTCACCTTCGTGCGGGCGCTCATGCATGCGGGCGCGGCTGCGCCGCTCGCGCCGCGCGGCACCCGCATGGCGGACGCGCTGGTGGAGATGTCGGCCAAGGGTTTTGGCTGCGTCGGCATCACGGACGCGCCGGGCGCGCTCGTCGGCATCATCACCGACGGCGATCTGCGCCGCCATATGCGCGCCGATCTGCTCGACGCGAAGGTCGAGGAGGTGATGACCAAGGCCCCGATCACGGGGCGGCCGGATCAGCTCGCCAGCGAGGCGCTCGAGATGCTCAATTCGGCGAAGATCACCGCGCTGTTCGTGGTCGAGGACGGCAAGCCGGTCGGGATCGTGCATCTGCACGACCTGCTGCGCGCGGGCGTGGCCTGAACGGGGCGCGCGGTTCGAGCGCCGGCTGGCACGCACTCTTTTTCAGCATTGCGGATCCGGCGGGTCGCTCGGACTACTCGGATCGAAACGCTGGCGCCTTTTCTCGCAGCGCCACCCTCCTCCTCATTGTTCTCAACGAGCGATCCAGACCGTCATGCCGGGCTCGAACCCGGTCGTCTGCGCTTGCGGATCGAGGCGCAGACGCAGCGTGTTGCGATCATAATCGCCGACCGCGCGCTCAGCCTGCCAGGTCGCGAAGGTCCCGAGCGGCCGCAGCTCGGTGACGACGGCGGGCGTCGCCTCGGGCGCACCGGCACGCAGGACCTGGACCGTCGCCCCGACCGTGAGGCCGCGCAGCAAGTCTTCGCGCGCGTTGAACGACAGCCACTGCTGCCCGGCAGCCGCGATGGCGAGCACCGGCTGGCCGGCATGCACATTCTCCCCGATCTCGGCCACGATCACGCTGACGACGCCGTCGACGGGGGAGCGCAGGACGGTCTTGCCCAGATGGCGCTCCAGCACCGCGAGCGCCGCGGCCGCAGCCTGCACCTCGGCGTCCGCGATGGCGCGCTCCTCCCGGGTCGGCCCGGCGACCGCGGCCGCATGGTTGGCCTCCGCTTCCGCGACGTCGGCCCGCGCGGCCGCCACGTCGTTGGTGGCCTGGTCGAGCGCCTGCTGCGAGGCGTTGTCGCCGCGGGCCAACGTGGACACGCGGACAAGCTGCGCCTCCACATAGGTCAGCTTCGATTTCGCCTTGGCGATCTCGGCCGCGAGCGTTGCGACCTCCTCGGCGCGCACGCCCGCATAGACGTTGTCGCGGGAGGCGGTCGCGGCCGCGAGGGCGGCACGCGCCTGGCCCACGGACGCGGTGAGCTCGATCGCCGAGAGCTCGGCCACGACCTCGCCGGCGCGGACGCGAGCGCCCTTCTCCACCTTGATGGTCGCAAGCTCGCCGCCGACCTCGGGCGCCAGGCGGATCTCGGTCATGCGCACGACGCCGGTGATCGGCACCGGCGGCTCGGGGCGCAACAGCAGATATCCGCCAATGCCCGCCCCGAGAATGAGGCCGAGCACGACGATCCCGCGGCGGGCGTCAGCCATGGGCGAGCCTCCGCTTGACCAGGGTCGCCGAGATCACGGCGAGCACGAAATAGGCGAGTGCGAGGATCCACAACCCCCGCCAGTCGCGCGCCACCTCCCACAGGCTCGCGCCCAGCTGGTCGACGCGGACGATGGCGTCGATCGCGAGATCCGACGGGAAGATGGTGCCTAAGGCCCGCACCGGGGCGGGGATCGCCTCGCGCGGCCAGGCGAAGCCGGCCAGGAAGAATTGCGGCAGGCTGGTGCCGAGGAAGATGAGCGCCGGCGTTTCCGGACGCTTGAACCAGGCCCCGACCGCCTGGCCCATGAAGCTGGTCGCCAGGACGAACACCGAGCCGATCGCGAACAACTGCAGCGGGTTGCCGAGGGCGGAAAAGCCGTAGATGCGCGGCAGCACGATGAGGTAGAGCGCGAGCATCGGCAGATAGATGGTCAGATGGGCGATACCGCGCCCGAGCACGTTTGCGAATGCGCTGCCCGCGGCCTGTGCGACAGCCAAACCGCTCAGCACCGCAGAGCCGATCAGAAGCGTCTGCTGCAGAATCAGGATGAAGGCCGCCGGCACGACATAGCTCGCATAACCGCCGACCGGATTGAATATCGGCTGGAGCAGGGTGTCGGCCGGGCTCGAGGAGGCGAGCGCCGCCTTGACGAGGCTGCCGTCAATGCGCGCACCGCCGGCCGCCAGTTCCGAGGAGAGCGTGGAGATCGCGGTCGCGAGGCCGTTGCTCGCGGTGCGGAAGATGAACAGGTAGGTGGCATCGGCGTAGACCGGAATGTGAGCCGCCACGCCTTTGAGCACGTCCCGCTGCGTGTTGGGCGGGATGCCGACCACCGCAAAGGCCTCGCCCCGGTCGACCGCGGCATGCGCCTGTGCGAGCGTATTGGCCCGCACCGCGACGCTGACCGCGTTGCTCGCGTCCAAGGTCTGCACGATGCTCCGGCTCAGGTCGCTCAGGTCGTTGTCGACGACTACGATCGGAATCTTGCGCAGGATCTGGCCGAGATAAGGCTGCGGATAATAAATGGCGTAGATCAGCGGCGCCATGATCAGGACGGAGAACGCGCCGCGGATTGCGAGCACGCGGCGCCATTCGGCCGCAAAGGCCTCGCCGACGCTGCGCGGCGCGGCGGCGGGAGGCGCCGGCTCCGGCCGCGGCGCTTCGTGGCTTATGCCGGCCGCGATGGAGTGGAGGCGAAGGAGCGCGAGCAGCGCGAAGAGCACCGCCAGTCCCGCCAGCGCCGCGAACGGGCGCGCGGAGTCCTGCAGCGGCAGCCCGCGCGCCGCCTGCCCGAGCAGCACCGCCATATACCAGCGCAATGGCAGGATCGCACCCCAAGCCACCGAAAACGCGTTCATGCCGAGGACCGGGAATCCGACCCCCGCAAAGCCGAATGACGGCGAGACGATGAGGCCGGTGAGCCCGAGCCCGGTTGGCAGGTCGCGCACCAGAAGCTGCAGCAAGGCTCCCAGCGCCAGATAGGCAATGACCATCAGCGATCCGGCCGCGACGACCATCGGCACGTCGCCCTTGAACGAGATCTCGAATATTCCTTCCAGGATCAGAGGGACGCAAAGCATGATCAGAAAGAAGATCGCGAACAGCGGGGCGAGCTTGCCGGCAAGTGCGACAATCGGATTGCCGCCGGCGCATCGGAGCCAGGCGCGCATGCTGCGCCGCCGGAACTCGGAGCCGACCGAATAGCTGCCGGCGAGGGCGACGATGACGTGGATGACCATCGGCAGGAGCGTGCGCAGCAGGAATTGGGCGTAGTTGCGCGCGGGATTAACCAGGGCGATCGTTTCGGGGATGAGCGCGCCGACGCGGGCCGCTTTCGGGGCTGCCTGTTCGGCGGCGCTCTTGGTGGCGGCGGAGAGACTGTCGCTCAGGCCCGAGGCCGCCACGCCCGCAGCCGTCAGGAGCTCCTGGTTGTAGAAGGCGACGACCTGCGGCCGGCGCTCGGCCTTGAGGTCACGCTCGAAGTTCGCCGGGATGTAGACGGCCGCGATCGCGTCGCCGGCGCGGATCGCCCGCGCCGCGGCGGCGAGATCGCCGGTGCGCTCGACGATCGCGAGACTGGGCGAGGCCGCCACCTGCTCGACAAAGACGCGGGAGACCTCCGAGCGATCCTCGTCGACCACGACCACGCCGAGACCGCGCATCACCGGATGACTGAAGGCAAGAGACAACGCCACGAAAGCGAACAGCGGCACGCCGAAGATCAGGATCAGCGCAACGGGATCGTGCAGCAGCCATCGTGTCTCGCGTCTGGCGACCAGCCAGAACCCGGGCTTTGGCATCGCCTTCATCGACGCCAGTCCAGGTAGGCGCTCATGCCGGGCCGAAGCTCCGGCACCTTGTCGACCGGATAGGCGCGGATCGAGAAGGTGCGAAGGTCGAAATCGCCGGTGGCGCGGGTGGCGCGCCAGCTCGCATATTCGCCCTTGGTGGCGATCAGCTTCACCTCGACGGTGATGCGGCGATCGGCGAGCGCCGGAACGCGGACGTCGAAGCGGTCGCCGACCTTGAGGGTCCTGATCAGGTCCTCGCGCAGGTCGAAGTGGACCCACAGGTCGTTGAGATCGACCAGCGTGACCAGCGGCACCCCGGGCGAGACATATTCGCCGGGCTCCACATTGCGTTGGTAGACCTGCGAGGCCACCGGCGCGTAGACCACCATCTGGTCGATGATCGATTGGACCGCCTTGATGTCGGCGAGCGCCTTGCCGACATTCGCCACCGCGATCTCGTGTTCCTCGCGCGTATAGCCGTTGACCGCTTGTTCGTAGGTCGACTTGGCTTGATCCACGCCGCGCTCGCTCTCATGGAGCGAGTCGGTCGCCTGGTCGAGACGAGCCTGCGGCGCATTGCCCTGCTCGGCCAGCTGGCGCACCCGCTC
>DATBBS010000375.1:0-5210 GCA_036270895.1 Xanthobacteraceae bacterium | reverse complement strand
ACCGCAAGAAGGACGGCGCGAGCGAATTGGAGATCGTCATCGTCGAAAGCATCTGAGAAACGCCGTACGCCCGGCGGCTTATGAAAGGGGATAAGGGGGATGTGGGGGTTTTGGCGTTCCCAGTTTTGTACCGAAGTGGCGCGCTCGGAGAGATTCGAACTCCCGACCCTCAGATTCGAAGTCTGATGCTCTATCCAGCTGAGCTACGAGCGCAACGCCGGGCGAAGCTATACGCGATCGGCCGGCCGGCGTCACCACCGCCATCCCACCGAGGACCCGCTATGTCGCGATCCGCGCGAACACGCCGTAGAAGGCGATCAGCACCTCCACGATGATCAACGCCACAATGGCCCATTCGAGCCGGATGCTGCGCTCGGTGTCGATGATGTCGGTCACGGCCCGCATGGTCTCGTCGATCACCCGCAGCTTGTGGAGAAGCGCGCTCGCGCGCTCCTTGAGCTCGTATTCGTCGGCCAGGCGGGCATACAGGCGCTCGAGATCGCTGCGGTCCCACAGCACGTCGGGCTTTTCTTCCACCTGGACGCGGCCCGAGATGCGGTGATGCACCAGCAGCGCCTGACCGATGAGGCGCAGCATGTTGCGGCGGTTAGCCGGCGCGCGACCGTGCAAGGCGAGCCGGCTGGCGAAGGGCTCCACCTGCTCGAGCACCTTTGCGACCTCGCGCTCGTCGCTCGCCAGAGCGACATTCTTGGCGAGCGCATCCGCCACCACCAGCAGGCGGGGCGGCGAAAGATCCTTGAGGGCGACCGGACCGCCGGTCGTCACCTGGTCGTCGCGGTCGGGCGCGATCTCGATGATCGACGCTTCGTCCTCGATTTTCGGCAAAGGTCCGATGACGCGGTAGCCGAGGCCGCGGCGCACCTCCTCTTCCTCGATCGGCGACAGGCCGATCAGGACCACGACGCCATAACGGAACACGACCGCGTATCCGTTGGCGCCGACCCGGAATGCGAGCGGCGAGGTCGAAATGACGTCGCTGCGTTCCAGGCCCGCGGTGTCGATGCGCTCACCCAGATGCAAGGCGCGAGCCGTGACGCGCGTGAGTGAGGTTTCGGGGACGGGCATGCGCTGGCACCGCGCTACGCAGGATTCGATCCAGGCGGATCAAATCACATCGGGACGCAATTCAGTCGGGCGCGAACTTCCCTGACGAAGAGGGCGATCGCGCCGCGCTCAGTTCACCCGCGATTGCTCGGCGCCCTGCCCCGTTTTCGGCGCCTTTGGTTCCGCGACCCGCCGCCCGGCGTCCGTGCGTTGCGATTCCTGCTTTGTCTTGCGCACCTTGCGTCGGGTTGGCAGCACGCGATCAAGCTCATGGGTCCGCTGTTCGGCGATTGTGGGATCGTTCCAATAGGACTTGCCGCCCATGGGGCCTCCTTCGGTCTGGAGATGGATCAACGGGATGTCGTATCGATCGCCGGAAACCACCAGCCCCCCCATACGCCAGGAGCAGCCGGACACCACCGCCCGGCCGCTTCCCTAAACCGTAACGGATAAACCGGATCCGTCGTGGTTCCGCCGGGAAAGCGGCGCTTCTCAGGGCTTGCGCAGCGTGCGCCGCGCCGGAGCTCGGCCACCGCATCAGCCCTGGCGATCATCTATTGCGAGCCGGACGCCGGCTTTGCAATTAATATGCGGGCGTCTGACACAACTGGCCGGCCGGCAGAAGAATCGACACCGGATCCAACGAGGAGATACCCATGGACGTGCGCGCCGCCGTTGCGGTTGCGGCAGGCAAGCCGCTCGAGGTCACCACCGTGCAGCTCGCCGGACCGAGCGCCGGCGAGGTGATGGTCGAGATCAAGGCGACCGGCATCTGCCACACCGACGAGTTCACACGCTCGGGCGCCGATCCCGAAGGACTGTTTCCGGCGATCCTCGGTCACGAGGGCGCCGGCATCGTGGTCGAGACCGGTCCCGGCGTTACCTCGGTGCGCAAGGGCGACCATGTCATCCCGCTCTACACGCCGGAGTGCCGGCAATGCCCGTCCTGCCTGTCGCGCAAGACCAACCTCTGCACCGCAATCCGCGCGACGCAGGGCCAGGGCGTGATGCCCGACGGCACGTCGCGCTTCTCGCTCGACGGCCGCAAGCTGCATCACTACATGGG
Organism: Xanthobacteraceae bacterium; assembly: GCA_036270895.1. Lineage (GTDB taxonomy): Bacteria > Pseudomonadota > Alphaproteobacteria > Rhizobiales > Xanthobacteraceae > JAVDCA01. The sequence goes on along the minus strand of DATBBS010000375.1, from coordinate 3,079 downwards.
CACGTCGACCTTCGCCAATTTCACCGTGCTGCCCGAGATCGCGGTCGCGAAAATCCGCGAGGACGCGCCTTTCGACAAGGTCTGCTACATCGGCTGCGGGGTCACCACCGGCATCGGGGCGGTGCTCAACACCGCGAAAGTCGAGGCCGGCGCGACGTCGGTCGTGTTCGGCCTCGGCGGCATCGGCCTCAATGTCATCCAGGGCCTGCGGCTTGCCGGCGCCGACATGATCATCGGGGTCGACCTGAACAATGCCAAGAAACAGTGGGGCGAGCGTTTCGGCATGACGCATTTCGTCAACCCGAAGGAGGTCGGCGGCGAGCTCGTCCCCTACCTGGTCAACCTGACCAAGCGCGGCGCCGACCAGATCGGCGGCGCCGACTACACTTTCGACTGCACCGGCAATGTCGCCGTGATGCGCCAGGCGCTCGAAGCCAGCCACCGCGGCTGGGGTCAATCGATCATCATTGGCGTCGCACCCTCCGGTGCCGAGATCGCGACCCGGCCGTTCCAGCTGGTGACCGGCCGGGTGTGGAAAGGCACCGCCTTCGGCGGCGCGCGCGGGCGCACCGACGTGCCACGGATCGTGGACTGGTACATGGACGGCAAGATCGAGATCGATCCGATGATCACCCACACGATGCCGCTCGCCGAGATCAACAGTGGCTTCGACCTCATGCATGCCGGCGAGAGCATCCGCGGCGTCGTCCTGTTTTGATCGGCGGGTGCTATGCGATTTGCGCGATTGTGAAATGAAGGCAGCGCATAGCGCAGGTTCCGATGCAGAACTCGTAACTGCTTGATTCGCCTGTTCCATACCGAGGTGTGGTTTTCACCACAATATCAACCGGAACTTCGCGCCAAACGGGGGGTTGGCATGACATGGCCCGCTAAAGGGAGAATTGCCATGTCTGATCCGCGCTTGACCGATACCGATCCCCGTATGACCGACCCGCGTGATTACCGCCGCACCAATATTGATCCGGTTGATCCAGGAACCGGCGCCTCCAACGCATTATGGGGATGGGTTGCGGCCGCGCTGTTCGTCGCAGCGGTGTTGTTGTTCGTCTTCGCTTCCGGCAGCGGCGACCAAAGCGCCAGCAACGGCATAAACCTGCCGCCGACCGCCAGCGCGCCGAAGCTTCCGCCCTCCACCACCGGCTCCGCGACGACGGACTCCGGACCGCGGACGCCGGCGCCTGCGCCAGCGGCCCCTGCGCCTGCGCCGGCCAATCGATAATCGCGCCGGCGCTGACGGCGAAGTGCCGTCTCGCCGCAAGGTGACGTTTTCGCAGTCTGTGTGAGTTGGCGCGTGGACACTCTGGTGCGCTCCCAGGGTGTCCACGCGCGCCGTTATTATGATGCGCGCAACGAGACCGACCGCGTTGTCGCGCCCGATTTCACCGGGGCGCCGTAGCGGTCAACACGACCGAGCCGATTGCGCGCGAGGTGTTGGTCCCGGATTCGGCCGACGATTACTGCTTTTGGAATCCCTCGCGGATCGCCAAGGCGCGGTCGCTCGGGCCCTGCGGCACGGGAGGCGGAGAGACGACATTCTCGTTAAAGCGGTCGCAGCGCGTCACCCTGTTGTCCAGGAACCGACCTGTGTCGTTGTTGAACTTGAGCTCGCGGCACATGGAGCCGTCGAGGGCGTTGAAACGGACGTCGGCCATGCGCGACTGGATGAACTGCCTCGCCGCAATCTGGGCCGGCGTCAGGCGTTCCTCCCCGGGGCTCGCCACAAAAGTGGTCAAACCGTAATGAATGCCGACACCCGCCAAAGCGGCCAGCACGACGAAACCCGCGAGCGCGCGGCGCGAGCTGCGCGCCCGCTCGCGCGCCAGGCGGACCTCCGCCTCCTGCCGCCGCCGCGCCAACAGCTCGCGTTCGTTGCGGCCCGAGACCCACGTGATACGGCTGTCTCCCGCCATGGCTGGCACCCCTGCTCGACCCGGCCGACGTTAGGGCTAAATCCCGTATGAAAGACTAATTTTGCGGCCGAACCGCCGCTCAATTGCGCCCGACCAGGCGGCAAGTCGAGATTTTGCGCGGTCCAGCCGCCGGTTCGGGGCGCCTCAGGGACGATCCCGGGGCCGTACCATCACAGCGGCAGATTGTCGTGCTTGCGCGCCGGCATCTCGACTTTCTTGCCCCTGAGCATCGCCAATGCCCGTGCGATGCGCTTGCGGGTGGCGCGCGGCATGATCACCTCGTCGATATAGCCGCGCTCGGCGGCCACGAAGGGCGACAGGAAGCGATCCTCATATTCCTTGGTGCGTGCCGCAATCTTCTGGGCGTCGCCGATGTCGGCGCGGAAGATGATCTCGACCGCCCCCTTGGCGCCCATCACGGCGATCTGGGCGGTCGGCCAGGCATAGTTCACGTCCCCGCCGATATGCTTGGAGGCCATCACGTCATAGGCGCCGCCGAAGGCCTTGCGGGTGATCAGCGTGACGAGCGGCACCGTGCACTGGCTGTAGGCGAACAAGAGCTTCGCGCCGTGCTTGATCAGCCCGCCATATTCCTGGTCGGTGCCGGGAAGGAAACCCGGCACATCCACGAAGGTGACGATCGGGATGTTGAAGGCATCACAGAAACGCACGAAGCGCGCAGCCTTGCGGCTCGCGTCGGAATCGAGCACGCCGGCGAGCATCATCGGCTGGTTCGCCACGAAGCCGACGGTGCGCCCCGCGATGCGGCCGAAGCCGGTGACGATGTTCTTGGCGAAGGCTTCCGAGATCTCGAAAAAATCGCCCTCGTCGACCGTCTTGGTGATGAGCTCCTTGATGTCGTAGGGCTTGTTGGGATTGTCGGGGATCAGCGTATCGAGGGATTTATCCTCGCGCTCGATGTCGTCGAAGCTCGGCCATTCGGGCGCCTCGACGGCGCTGCTCGCCGGCAGGAAATCGATCAGCCGGCGCATCTGCAGCAGGCATTCGACGTCGTTGTCATAGGCGCCGTCGGCGATCGAGGACTTGGTCGCGTGCACCGAAGCCCCGCCCAGCTCCTCCGCGGTCACCACCTCGTTGGTCACCGTCTTCACCACGTCGGGGCCGGTGACGAACATGTAGCTCGTGTG
>DATBBS010000374.1:0-22371 GCA_036270895.1 Xanthobacteraceae bacterium | reverse complement strand
GAATTCTTCTCTGGTTGCTGGGCGTCCCGATCCCCATCATCATTCTGCTGGCGCTCTTCAGCCATCACTAGCCGTCCACGGAAGCGCGCGGCGCGCGATCGCCGCATTGATCTTGGCGACCCGTGACGGTCGACAAAAATTCTATGGAGATTTCGATGAGTCTCGGAACCATTATCCTCATCATCCTGATCATCGCGTTGCTCGGCGGCTTCAGCGGCATAGGCGGCGGTCCGTTCTACGGCACCGGCTACTACGGCGGCGGCGGGCTCGGCCTGATCATCGTCATCCTGCTGATCCTGTTGCTGCTCGGCAAGCTTTGAGCGGCACGGGATCCCCGCCGTCACGACTTACTTTCCCGGCAGCTGAATCAGATCCGCGATCTGCTCCTTGGTGAGCGGCGCGGACAGGAACTTGAACGTGATGGCGTCGGCCATCGCCTCCTCGATGCCCGTAATGCGATCGGGATCGAGCGCCTTGCGCGGCAGGAATTCGCTCAGCGCACGCCGGGCGAGCGGTTCCGACAGCGACGAGAAATCCGCATAGGCGCGGAAGCCTTCCTGGGTCGAGAAAATCCAGTCGAGAGTGTCGCGGTAGCCGGCCAGATAGCGCTTGAACAGATCGCGGTTCGCCTTGAGGGCATCCGCGTTGGCGATGATCACCCGCACGGTCTGCTTGTCGACGTCCGGCGAGTCGGACGCCTTCATGACCAGCCGGGTCTTGCCGGCCTCCAGCTGGTCGATCGCGAAGGGGGCGCCCGCCCAGCCGGCGTCGACCTGTTGGCTCATCGTTGCGGTCAGCGTGGCGGCGGCGCTTCCGGTCTGGGTGAGCTTGAAATTGAGGTTGTAGTGCTTCTGCAGACCGAGCAGACCCACATGGCTCGCCGAGCTGTAGGTCGAATAGCCCACGGTCTTGCCGTCGAGGTCCTGCGGGGTCTTGACCGGCGAGCCGGCCGGCACGAACCAGTAGATCTGACTGCCGCCGCTGTAGGATGCGCCGATCACGCGCACCGGCGCTCCCTTGGCGTAGAGGCTCATGGCGCCGAGCATCCCCGAGGTGACGCCAACCTGCGCGCTGTTCGACACCACGGCCTGCTGGGTCTCGCCGCTGCCGTCGGTATAGACGATGTTCAGGTCGAGGCCGTGCCTGGCGAAGAGTCCGGCATTCTTGCCGATCTCGGTGAGGCAGCTTTCGCCGATCCCGCGCCCGCCCACCGCGACCGTGAGCTTCTCCTGGGCATGAACGGCGTGCCCAGCGGCTGCCAGGGCCGCGGCGATAACCCAGGCGGCCAGGCGACGGCGTCGCGAAGGATGCGGCTCGGCGAGGCTGATCATGTCGACCGCCCGTAACATGCGTGGCATGCCTTCCATCTCCCGTGAAATCCCCGGCTTTCGAGCCTAGCCACCGGTGGCCGGCAAGGCAAACCATGCAAGAACGGTGCTGAAGTCGGGGCGGGCCTGTGCTGGAATGCGACCGGAGATCCGCGATGCGCAACCCGCAGGTGAGGACATGACCGCAAGCTCTTCGGAACCACCGTCCCCCTGGGGCGCCAATGTCCTGGTCGAGTTCGAGGACGGCATCGCCTGGGTCAGCCTCAACCGGCCCGACAAGCGCAACGCCATGAACCCGCCGCTCACCCAGGAGATGCTGGACACGATCGATGCGCTCGAAACCGACGAGCGCTGCGGCGTGCTGGTGCTCACCGGCGCCGGCGAGGCGTTCTCGGCCGGCATGGACCTCAAGGAATATTTCCGCGCCAACCAGGACAAGTCGGCGATCGAATGGGCGCGCATCAAGCGCGTCAACGCCAACTGGCAATGGCGGCGGCTGATGTATTACCCCAAGCCTACGATCGCCATGGTCAACGGCTGGTGCTTCGGCGGCGCCTTCACGCCGCTGGTCGCCTGCGACCTCGCGATCGCGGCCGAGGAGGCGACCTTCGGGCTCTCCGAGATCAACTGGGGCATTATCCCGGGCGGGGTCGTGACCCGCGCGATCGCCGAGAAGATGAACCAGGCCGACGCGCTCTATTACATCATGACCGGCGAGACCTTCGACGGAAAAAAGGCGGCGCAGAGCGGGCTGGTCAACCTGGCGGTGCCGCTCGCGGACTTGCGGGCGCGCACGCGCGCGCTGGCTCAGACCCTGCTCAAGAAGAACCCGACCGTGCTGCGCGCCGCCAAGCTGGCCTACCGCCATGTCAAGCACATGGACTGGGAGATGGCCGACGACTACCTCGCGGCGAAATCCGTCGAGGCGAACGCGACCGATCCGGAGCGTGGACGGCAGCAGGGCATGTCGCAGTTTCTCGACGAGAAGACCTACCGGCCGGGACTCGAGACCTACCGCCGTGACAAGTGACGAGGCGCGCTTTCAGGCCGGCCGGGCAGCGGCCGGCCCGCCGGGCGCGTTCACCTGTAATCCGGCGCTTGAACCCGTGCCGGTCGCGCGCCTGCTGCGGCCGCGCTCGGTCGCGATCATCGGCATCTCGCCCGAGCCGGGCTCGTTCGGCGCCAATGTCCTCACCAGCCTGCGGAGCTTCGGCTATCGGGGCGACATCCATCTGGTGAGCCGCGGCCGCACCGAGGTGCTCGGCCGCGCCTGTGTGGCGACGATCGATGATCTGCCGCCGGACATCGACGTGGCCGTTCTGTGCGTGCCGCGCGCGGCGGTGGCCGAGGCGGTGGCGGCCTGCGGGCGCCGCCGCATGGGTGGCGCGATCGTGTTTGCGTCGGGTTTCGCCGAGACCGGCGAGGCCGGGATAGCCGAGCAGGACGCGCTCGCGGCCAGCGCCCGCCGGTCCGGGCTTGCGCTGCTCGGCCCGAATTGTCTCGGCCTGGTCAACCAGGTCGAGGGCGTGCCGTTGAGCATGGGGCTGCTCGCGCCGGCCAATGGCCGCGCCCGGCGGGTGGGGCTGGTGGCGCAGAGCGGCGCGATGATGTCCGCGATCCGCGAGGCGGCCCGCGCGCGCGGCGTCGGCTTCTCGCACATGATCTCCACCGGCAACGAGGCGGTCGTCGGCATGGAGGATTTTACGGCGGAGCTGATCGCCGACGAGGAGACGCGCGTGATCGCGTTGTTCCTCGAGCAGATCCGCCGGCCGCGGCTTTTCCTCGCGCTGGCGGCACGCGCGCGCGAGGCCGGCAAGGCGATCGTGATGTTTCATTCCGGCCGCTCCGCGGCGGCGCGTGCCGCGGCGCGCTCGCACACCGGCGCGCTCGCGGGCGACTTCCGCACCATGGTGGCGCTGGTCGCCCACCAGGGCATCGTTCGGGTGGACTCCTTCGACGAGCTCATCGACACGATGGCGTTGCTCGCGCGGTATCCACAGCCGCCGGTCGGCGGCGTCGGCGTGATCACCAATTCGGGCGCCTTCTGCGGCATCGCCCACGACGTCGCGGCGGCCGCGGAGCTGGAAATTCCTCGGCTGTCGGCATCGGCATCGGAACGCCTGCGCGCGCTGATGCCGTCCTTCGCGGCGCCCGACAATCCGCTCGACCTTGGCACCCAGCTGATGCGCGAGCCACAGCTCCTCGGCACGGCAGCGCAAGCCATGCTGGAGGATGACAAGGTCGGAAGCGTGGTCGTCGCGGTCGTGCTCGGCACGCCGCAACAGGCGCTCGACAAGGCGCAGGCGGTGCTGCCGGTGCTCGATGACGCCGCCAAGCCGGCGGCCTTCGCGGCGATCGGAGGGGAGGCGATGCTGCCGGCGGATTTTCTGGCGCGCATCGATGCCGGCACGACGGTCTTCTTTCGCTCACCGGAGCGCGCATTGCGCGCCTTGGCGCATCTCACCACTTACGGGCGCGCGCTGCGGCGCCAGAAGGTGCGTGCGCGCGTGCCCGACGCGACCGCCGTCGCGCCGCCAGGCACCGGCATTTTGCCGGAATATCTCGCCAAGCCGTGGCTCGCGGCAGCGGGAATTCCGGTGCCGCGCGGATCACTGGCGCGCAACGCGAGCGAAGCGGTCGAGATGTCACGGATGCTCGGATTTCCGGTGGTGTTGAAAGCGCAGGCCAAGGACTTGCTGCACAAGAGCGACATCGGCGGCGTAATTCTGGGCGTGCGCGACGCAAACGGCGTGAGAGAGGGCTGGGACGACCTGCAACGCGCGCTCGCCAAGTCCCGCCCGGCTTTGCGGCTCGACGGCGTCCTGGTCGAACAGATGGTGCGGCCAGGCATCGAGATGGTGGTCGGCGCGCGCAACGATCGGGACTGGGGCGCGGTCGTGATGGTGGGGCTCGGCGGGATCTGGGTCGAGGCGCTCGACGATGTGCGCCTGCTCGCCCCCGACGCGACCGCGGATGAAATCATCGGTGAGATCGCCAGGCTGCGCGGCGCAAGGCTGCTTGAGGGTGCGCGCGGCGCACAGCCCGCCGACGTGGCGGCGCTCGCGGATATCGTTGGGAAAGTCGGTAAGCTGATGCGCGCGAGGCCGGAGCTGGTCGAGATCGACCTCAATCCGGTCGTGGTTCATGGCCGAGGGCAGGGCGCCTGCGCGCTCGACGCACTGGTGGTGGTCGCTCCGTGATCGCGCCCGGAGCCGAGAGCACCGGGCGCGGCCATCGCGGATGCCACGATCGTCGCTTACGTGGCTGACGAAAGAGCCTCGGACTCAATACCAGAGCGGCGTCTTGTAGTAGTCATAGACCCGCTTGTCAGCCGCTCGATCGGACCAGTCCCAGCTCTGCGCCTTGCTGTATTTGGGCGCTTTCTGCAGCTGCTCTTCGGTGAGGTTCACGCGGTAGCCGTCGAGACGCGTGTCGTATTTGAGGGTCGACCAGGGAAGCGGGTAGTAATCCTCGCCCATCCCGAGAAAGCCGCCGAACGACGTGACCGCATAGGCGACCTTGCCGCTGATCTTGTCGAGCATGACGCGCTCGATCTTGCCGATCCTTTTCTCATCTGCGCCGTAAACCGCGGTGCCTTCCACCTTGTCGCTACCGATGAGAGCGGTGGTCTCGCGATTGCTCGTTGCCGTATTGCTGATTGCCATGGCGTTGACCTTTTTTGTTGTTCTCCCTATTGGAGAAACGTTGCAGCCAACGGCTGGTTCCGGCCTGGCAAAGCGGCCGATGGTGCGGGCGCGCGCAACGAACCGGGCTGGGGCACGGTCGTGACGGTGGGATCGGGAGGGGGCCGGATCCGAGGCGCCCGGCGACGTGGGCCTGCTCGCGTCCGATGCGACCGCGGAGGAAATCGTCGGCGCGATCGCGAGGCTACGCAATGCAAAGCTGCTGCATGGCGCGTGACACACGGCCCGCCGACGTGCCGACGCTCGCGGACAGCGTCGCTTGAGTGGCGGCATCGTTGCTGCGATATGGGAGCTCGTCGAAATCGACCACCGATCCGACGGTCGCCCACGGCCGACGGCAGAGAGCTTGCGCGCTCGATGCGGTAGAGGTGGTCGAACAAAAATTCGGAGCCAACGCGTAGCCGCCACCGGCTCCTTCGCCTCGTGAGTCCCGTCCCTCGGGCGGTCCGCTTGGGTTCCGATACCTCCCGCGCAATTTGCTCCGTCTTCAGCGTCTCAAATGAGGCACGCGATGCGGACGGCTTGGCGTGAGCCTGCGGGCTCTGACGGTCGGTCGGTAAAGCGCCGCCTTTTTTCGCCGAAGCCAGGATTGAGTCGCAGCTACATTCCATAGCGCGGTATGGTGGAGGCATGTGCGTGTATCGCACTTTTCGCGCGCTGAAAGTTGTGACCGTCCATCGGATTCAACGCCGGGCGCGAATTTCGATGGCCCGCAAAAAAATTTTGGTCGCCAAAAAAATAAAATTGATTTCCGCCATTCGAATACAGGCGAACGACTCGGAAGCTATTGACCGTAATTGTCGTGGGACACATATTGAAATCGGAATGTATTCTCGCATTGAGCCAGACCGGGGGCGCACATGTCGAAGACAGAAGCGATCCATTCTTGGCTGCTGGTTGGAGTCGCCAGTGCTGTCGTGGGATCGATCGTATTACCTCAAATGGGGTGGGCCCAGTCGACTGCGAGTAATTCGAGTTTTCAGGCGCACGATCCCGGGGTGCGCGGCGGTGCCGCCGGGGCAGGCGGTCCGCTTGCCGGCCTCAGCCCTGCAGAGGTGGCCTTTTTTACCTCCGCACAAGGGGTATTTCAGGAGACCGATTCCGTTTCCGGCACGATTGCTGGAGAGAACGGCGCGGGCTTGGGCCCGCGATTCAATCTCAATAGCTGCTCGGGCTGCCATGCGCAGCCCGCCGTCGGCGGCACGAGCCCCGCGGTCAACCCGCAAGTGGCGGTGGCGACACTGCACGGCGCCCGCAACGTCGTGCCTCCATTCATTCAGTTGGATGGCCCTGTGCGCGAAGCACGCTTCCTGAAGAACCCGGACGGCACGCCCGACGGCGGCGTCCACGATCTGTTTGTGATAACGGGGCGCACCGATGCGCCGGGCTGTAATATTCAGCAACCGAATTTCAACGCTGCGCTCAATGCAAACAATGTCATTTTCCGAATTCCCACGCCGATCTTCGGTCTCGGATTGGTGGAGGGCGTTTCAGACCTCGGACTCCAGAACGCCCTCGATCAAAATGGATTCCTGAAATCGCAGTTGGGGGTCTCCGGGAGATTTAACCGCAGCGGAAACGACGGTTCGATCACCCGTTTCGGCTGGAAGGCACAGAACAAGTCGCTGCTGATCTTTGCCGGCGAGGCCTACAACGTCGAACAGGGCGTCACCAACGAGCTCTTTCCCAACGAGCGCGAGCTCGACCCGGGCTGCCAATTCAACGGAACTCCGGAGGACAGGACCATTCTGTCACCCACCGAGACCAGCGGCAGCCCGGCGTCGGACTTCTCGTCCGACACAGTCAACTTTGCGGCATTTGCACGCCTGTCGGCGGGGCCGGTGCCGGCTCCGACGACCCCTTCCATTGCACGCGGGAGCCAGGTCTTCCAGAACATCGGCTGTCAGACTTGTCACGCACTCACGCTGACCACGGCGAAATCCGGATTCACTGGCCAGAGCAACAAGAGTTTCCAGCCGCTCAGCGATTTCGCTCTCCACGATATGGGACAAGGACTGGCCGACGGTGTTTCGCAGGGCAACGCCACTGGTCGGGAGTTTCGCTCCGCTCCCTTGTGGGGGGTAGGACAACGCATCTTTTTCCTGCACGACGGGCGCACAGATGACTTGCTCCAGGCGATCCGTTCCCATGCCAGCGCGGGCTCGGAAGCCAACGCGGTGATCAACAACTTCAATATGCTTGGGCAGCTGGACAAGCAGGCCCTTGTGAATTACCTGCGCTCGCTTTGAAGCGTTACTCACTGCGATGCGCCGGATTTTCTGTCTCGGTGTTGTTGCATGCCTGATGACCGGCTTGGCGTGGCATCAGAGTTCGGCAGCCGAGCCGATGCCACGCCCCGATGGTGGCGTGGTCGCGAATGGAATCTATACCAATAACTATTTTCATTTGTCCTATCCCTTGCCGTCAGGATGGACTCAAGGGATCGCCGGTCCCGGCCCATCTCTCTCCGGTTACTATGTGCTCGCCACATTCATGCCGGCAGGAGAACTGTCAGGGACAATCTTGATAGCGGCGCAAGATGTGTTCTTCGCAGCCCCAATGCTGGACGATGCCACAGAGACGACTCAAGAGGTCGCCAGGTCGATCTCTCGAGTCGATGGCATGACGATCGACCGGAAACCATCGGAGGTCAGGATTGGAGGACGCAGCTTCAGCCGGGTCGATTTCAGCGGCGTTGGCCTTTTTCGCAGCACCTTTTTCACCTATATCCGCTGCCATCTTGTGAGCTTCCACCTGACGGCCAACAGTCCTCGCTTTCTCGCGACGCTTGTCCTCAGCCTGAACAATCTCGGCGATGCGCGTGATGGCGCGGCTGGAAGCGCCGATCCGATGTGCGTCAGGAATCGTGCAGATACGGAAAATGTGCTGACGAAAGTCGATCCGGCGGCGATCGGTCCGACTTTCACGCCCATACCGGTGCGACTCATGATCGGCGCCGACGGCGCCGTGAAGCACGTGCACGTCATCCGAGCCACCGTCGAGCAACGCGATAGCATCGAGCGGGCGCTGGGCCAGTGGAGGTTTCGTCCTCATGAGATGGACGGGCGCGCGGCCGGCGTGGAGACCGGCCTGCTTATCGAATTTACGTCTGGGGGAGTCACCTATTCGGCCGGTGATCGGCGCTGACCACATAGCTGGCCAGGGCCCTCGGCCACAAAAAAAACCTCGACAGCCGCACGCGCGGCGGTCGGCCCGCCACGCTGGTGTGGCGATTTTCGTGATTCAATTCAGGATTTGGGAAGTTCGCGCGGAATGGTGACGATGAACTCGGTGCCGGGATTATGGGCGCGCAGCGTCACGGTCCCGTTCAGCTGTCTGGAGAAGGCGCTGATGATCCGCATGCCGAGGCCCTTCGCCTTGCGGAGGTCGAAGTCCGCAGGCAAGCCGGCGCCTTCATCGCGCACCGAAATCGAGAAATGGTCGTCATCGGCGCGCGCGACGCGCACCCAGATCTTGCCGCCCCCGCGGCCCTGATAGGCATACTTCGCGGCATTCGTGATCATCTCGTTGACGATCAGCGCCGCCGAAATCGCGCGATCGGTCGACACCTCGATTCCCGGTTCCACCTCCGTCCGGATCTCGTAGCGCGAGACGCTCGCATCCAGGTCCTTGCAGACCTCCTCGATATAGCTGCCGATGTCCATCCGCTCGAGGTCGGAGCCGTGATACAGCCGGTCATGCGCCTTCGCGACGGCCGAGATGCGATTGGACGCCTCTTTGAGATGCTGCGTGAGCGCAGCATCCCGGACGTCGTTGGCCTGCAGGTTGAGCATGCTGGCGACGATCGTGAGGCTGTTTTTCACGCGGTGGCTCATCTCGGTGAGCAGGAACTGATGGCGCGCGAGCGCGGCCTTGAGGCTGCGCTGGTGGCGATCGCGCTCGATCGCCATCCCGAGAATGTTGGCGGCGCCTTGCAGGAAGGCGAGGTCGTGCTCGACGAACTCGTGTTCCGACCGGCTGTCGACCTCCAGCACGCCGTACGGTCGCCCGTCGCCCTGCAGGATGACATTCATCGCGCGGTGGATGCCGTGCTGCAACAGAAGCTCGGGCGTCCTGAATCTCGCCTCGTTGGCCAGATGGTTGGAGATCACCGGCTTGCCGGTTCGCAGCGCAAATCCCGCCGGCGAGGCGAGATCGGCGCCGACCGTGGCGACCCCGACGACGCCCTCGCCCCACCCGACACCGGCGCGGACCAGGAGCCGATTTTCCGCCGGCATATGCTCCAGGACCTTGCAGAATTCGGCGCGCAGGCCCTCGGCCGTCAAGCGCGCCGTCTCGCTGAGAAGCTCGTCGAAGGAGGCTCCCTGCAACGCCGTGACGCCCAGCTCGGCCAGTATCTCCTGCTGGCGGATACGCTGTTGCAGGGCGCGTTGCGTCAGGTCCGGAGCGTCACCCTGCGGTTTCGGCTCGACGACCGGCTTGTCACCGTTATCCGATGGGCTCACGCGCCGATCCGGTTTTCGTTGGACGATTCCGCAAGCTCTGATCCTTCGCATCGGGTTGCTGAGACGCCGAATTTACGACCAGCTTGGCGACCGGCAGAGGCCCCCAGGCCGGGTTGGTTCGAGATTGGATGTCCTCAATTTGTTGGTAGATAGCGAGCCGGCCCAGGGTTGGCCAGTTGGTGGCGCGAGGATTTTGCGGGGCTCGTGTGCCTTCGCCGATCAAGTTCCGCAAGTTCCATCACCGGAACTCCGGCACCACCGCCTCGGCAAGCCTGCTGACCATCATTCAGGGCGGGCTCCACCTGATGGGGCGCCGGATCCAGAACATCGATGCCACCACCCCGACATGGCGGATGGTGCGCGGCCGCGACATGGTGATCGAAGGCGTGCGGTGCGCCCTCGTGCGGCGGCGTCCGATCCGCCGGCCATCACCGCCGACGCCGCCGTCCTGGCTTTGAGTCCCCGCGCCACAGAACCGACAGCGCACCCGCCCGCCCATAGACCGGATCCTTTTTCGGCCGCGCGACCTTCGGGATGGTTTTCATGGCGCGCTCGTGCTCGGCTTTGGTGCCTCGGTATACGTCGTAGGTTCCCGATGGCGGATAGGCGCCGACCACAAGAAAATCCTTGCTCGCCTTGAGGCATTGATGGCCGGTGCCGGCCGGCAGGATGGCGACATCGCCGGCCTTGACGTTCAACACACGCCCGAAGCTTCCGCCGAACCTCACCTGCGCGCGGCCGCGCGCAATGCCCAACACCTCGTGGATGCGCGAGTGGTAGTGGACATAGTCGTAGATACCGTTGCGCCAGCTGTCGCCCCAGCCGTTGGCCTCGAACAGGTCCTCGATCACGGCGGCCGGATCGGCGCCCTCGGCGAAGCTTAGGGGGCTGCGGTAGACGATGAACGGCAGCCGATTGTTCGGGATCGTTCCGTCGTCGTGGAAACGCCAGGTATGGGCGCGCCGTTTGCGCAGGCCGTTGCCCAATTGGCCGCGCGCGGGCTTGGCGGCGGGCGTCAAGCGCCGGACGCTCCGCTTCAGGTTCTCGAACACATACATGGGCTGATCCGGCTTTGGCGTCGCCGAACTAACCCGAACCCTGTTGGCTTGTTCCCGACCCGGCCGGCAAGACGGAAACGACCCCCAAGGCATCTCCGCCGAAAACCCGGGCACGATGCGGGACGGCGCCAACGGAACCAAACCCCCCGCCTGCCATTGATGCCCAGGGCAGGCGGCGGCCGCCGCCGTGGCTGAAGGCTCGCTTGCGCTCCCGCGACGCCGGCAGCGGGGCCGGCGAGGAAAATGGGCCCATTCGGCCCGGCAGGCCTGAATGACCGCAGACGCATCGCAGGCGATTTCGCGAGCATCCCGCCCCGCCTGGTGGGTCAGGGTCTGGCGAATCTATGGGAATATCGGGAAGCACCGGGTGGTCGCGCTGGCGGCCGGCGTCACCTTCTATGGATTGCTCGCGATCTTCCCCGCGCTCGCGGCCCTGGTCTCGCTTTATGGCTTGTTTGCCGATCCCGCCACCATCGCGAGCCATCTGCAGACCTTGGCGGGCGTGCTGCCGGCCGGAGCGCTCGAGGTCATTGCCGACCAGATCAACCGCGTCGCGGCCCAGCAAAACAGCACGCTGGGCGTGACATTCCTGACCGGACTGGCGGTGTCCATGTGGAGCGCGAATGCCGGGATGAAATCGCTTTTCGACGCGCTCAACCTCGTCGTCGAAGAGGAGGAGAGGCGCGGCTTCTTCCGCCTGAATGCGATCTCCCTGGCTTTCACCCTCGGCGCCATCGTGTTCGTGCTCCTCGCGCTCGGCGGGATGATGGTCGTTCCGCTGGCGCTCCGCCACCTCGGCGTTCCGGATACGCCGGCGATCCTGGTGAAGGTCCTCCGCTGGCCGCTGTTCTTTGTTGTCGTCGCTCTCGCGCTGGCGGTTCTCTACCATTACGGGCCGAGCCGCCGGGAGCCGACGTGGCGTTTGATCACCTGGGGAAGCGTCTGCGCGGCGCTCACCTGGCTGGCCGTGTCCATTCTCTTCTCCTGGTATGCGGAGAATTTCGCCAGCTACAACGCGACCTACGGGTCGCTCGGCGCCGTCATCGGCTTCATGATTTGGATGTGGCTCTCGACCATCGTGATCCTTCTGGGAGCCGAGATCGACGCCGAGCTGGAGCGGCCAATCGGGCAGGACACGGCCCGAGAAAGACCCGTGCCTTGAAAGGGAAGAAGACGATGCCTGCCGACAACTTCACCGGAATTGCGGATTATGTGGCGCGCGGCGCGGGCCGGCCTTTGGTCTTCCTCGCCGTGGTCATGTCCACGATCGCGTGGCTCCTGAGCGGGCCGGTCTTCGGATTCTCGGACGGCTGGCAGCTCGTCGCCAATACGGTCACGAATGTCATAACCTTCCTGATGGTCTTCGTGATCCAGAATTCGCAGAACCGCGACAGCGCTGCCATCCAGGCCAAGCTCGACGAGCTGATCCGGGCCACGCCCTCCCATCAGGAATTGATCGGAATCGAGGACCTGTCGGAGGAGGAGATCGAGGAAATCAAGTCGCGTCGCAGGCAGGGCCGGCATCGATAGCCGGCATTGGCGCGGCCGTCCGCTCTCCACGACGGGAACCCTTCGAGCGCCCTCCCGGCGCTCATGGAACGTATTGATTGTTGCGCGCTTGTCGTGGGGAAGGTGATCCCATGAACGTCCGCTTTCTCTGCCCCAAGAAGAACGAATTGATCGTCACCGACATTGCGGCGACCCGCGAGGTGCTGCAGGAACATTGGTCGAAGGTCATATCCTGTCGCTGCCCGCATTGTGGCGAGACCCACTCGTTTTCGGTCAGGGACGCCTATATCGACGGCGTGTTGAGCGCGACCGTGCAAGACCAGCGCGATCTCGACAACCCGCTCATGCGCTTTGCCCATTTCGAGCGGCAGCGCCAGGAGGCCGCCACGCCGGTCGGCCCGCAACGGCGCAATCCCAACTCTCGGTCGTGAACGCTCGCGCGATCTTCTACGCCGGGGAGGGACCGGCGGACTGGCGGTCCCGCGCGATATCCGGCGACCCGACATGGCGGGTCACGGCCGAGATGAGCGCCTCGAGCGTATCACGAATGGCGCGTAGCCGGATCGCGTCGCGCCCCTCCGCGGGATAGTGCCGCTCGAAGTCCTCGGTCGGCCCTGCGCGACGCGCGACCGCGATGCAAACCTTGCCCACCGGGTTCCCGTCCTCGTCCGGTTCGGGGCCGGCCACGCCGGTGATGGCTGCGGCCAGATCGGCCGGCGAGTTCCGCAACGCACCTTCCGCCATCGCGCGCGCGACCTCGCCGGCTACCGCTCCCTTTTCGCGCAACAGGTCCCACGGCACGCCAAGGGCGGAATTCTTTTGCGCCTTGGTGTAGGCGACAAAACCGCCCTGAAAACGCAGGCCCGCCCCCGGAGCGTCGGCCAGGCGCTGAGAAAGCGCGCCGGCCGTGCACGATTCCGCCGTGATGAGCGTCAGCTGCCTGATGTTCATCAGATGGAGCAGGTGCTCGGCCAGGTGCTCAACGTCATCGCGCATGGCCCGCTCCGGAACCGGCCGCGCCGGTTACCGGCTAGGCTGCCTCCGCGTGCAGGTTGACCTCGGACACCGCCAGTTTGGTGAGGGCCTCGTCGGTCTTCTTCTCTTCGGCGAGGGTGGCGTCGAGCAGCTGGACCGCTTGATCGAGGCCGAGCTCACGTGCCCAGGTCTTGAGCGTGCCGTAGCGGGCGATCTCGTAATGCTCGACAGCCTGCGCGGCGGCCAGCAGGCCGGCATCGAGGGCGGGCGTGCCCTTGTATTCCTTCATGACTTCCTGGCCCTCCTCGATGATCCCCATGATGGCGTCGCAGGTCTTGCCGCGCGCCGGGGCGTCGATCTCGGCGAACACCTTTTCAAGCCGTGCAACCTGCTCCTCGGTCTCGGCCTCGTGCTTCTGGAAGGCGGCCTTGAGATCTTCCGATTGCGCGGCCTTGGCCATCTTGGGCAGCGCGGCGAGGATCTTCTTCTCGGCGAAATAGATATCTTTCAGGGTGTCGTGAAAAAGCTCACGCAGGGTCTTCTCGGTTGCCATAGGTTTTCTCCTTGATGCAGCCCCGTCTTGCCCTGGTAACCTTTCCTCGGATCGATGGTTCCGCCCGGGTCATCGAGGTGCGGCGATGAGCGGCATTTCGCCCGGCGTGCCTCGCCACGCGGCTTGGCCGCAGCCCTCCGTCGCGCAACCGGAACTCGGTTGTCTCCGCTCGCCTTCGAGTCGAGGCGGCCGACCACGTGGGCAATACAGCGTGGCGCGTGAACCCTGCGGCGCAACAGGCCGAGCGCCAAGGAAAGGCTCGCGCGGAACCGGGCCGGGATTGGTTCGTTCAACACTCAGTCGTCCCGGGCGCGCTCTGCAGGCGCCCGGACGCGCTTTTCCCAAACCGCCTTTTCGTCTGCCCGCCGAAAAGGTCTCTTCAGCCGGAGGCTGCCATGAAGACATCCCTGATCCTGTATGCGGCTCTCGCGAGCCTGGTTTGCGCCCCCGCGCTCGCGCAAGACAAGGCTAGCCAGAAATTCCTCAGCGAAGCCATCCAAGGGAATTTCGCCGAAGTCGCGATGGGGCAGCTTGCCCAGCAGAACGGCCAGCGCGACGACGTGAAGGCCTACGGGCAGATGCTCGTCACCGACCACGGCGCCGCCAACCAGAAGGCCATCGAAGCCGCCAAGGCCCTCAACGTGACGCCGCCCACCGGGCCGTCCGACAAACAGAAGGCCGACATGGCGAAAATGGAAAAGCAGAAAGGCGCCGCCTTCGACAAGGCCTTCGCGCGCGACATGGTGATGGACCACAAGAAGGACATCGCGGCCTACGACAAGGAATCCAAGAAGACCGACGCCGCGGGCCAATACGCCAAGGACACGTTGCCGACGCTGCACAAGCACCTGGACGCCGCGCAGGCGCTCGAAAAGAACAAGTCCGCCGCCCGATAAGCCTTGTGCCGCGAGCCCGCCGGCTCAGGAATGCGCCGGGGCTTTCAGCAACCGGTCGGCATGAGTCCTGACGGTCTGATAGCATTCGCAGGCGGCGTCCTGCAGGCCTTCGACGTCGAGGATGCGGATATGCCCGCGGCGGTACTTGATCAATCCGGCCTGCTGGAGCGTGCTGGCCACCAGCGACACGCTGGTTCGTCGCACGCCCATCATCTCGGCGAGAAACTCCTGCGTCAGGGCAATGTCGTCGCTTCCGGCCAAGTCCCGGCAAATCAGCAGCCAGCGTGAAATGCGCGCCTCGACCGTATGGCTGGCGTTGCAGGCGGCCGATTGCTGCGCCTGCGCCATCACGAACTGCTCGTGACGTATCAACGTCGTGCGAAATCCCATGCTCGCATCCGCGAGGGCACGGACCTGGTCCACATCCGCGACCGAAGCCCGGCCCGCGAGCTGAACCACGGCTTTGTTCAAGGAGACGTCGCCGTCGAGCGCCGCGCCGGCGCCCACGACCCCATCCCTGCCGATCATGGCGGCCTCGATCATGTCGCCCGAGGTCAAATCCACCACCAGGGAGACGATTCCTGCATGGGGGAAATAGATCGTCCTGATCGTATCTCCGGCGTCGAACAGCACCAGTTCCTGGGGCAGCTCGACCACCTTGAGGTATGGCAGAAGCGCATCCCTGTCGGCTTGCGTCAGGGTGGCCAGCATTCGATTGGCTACATGAAGGGTTTCGGACATCGCGATCTCCTGCCGTAAAAGGCGGGAGCGCGGTCGCGTCTCTCAGCCACTGGCGCCCTTAAAGGTCGCTGCCAGTGATGCACCACATATATGCCGAGGTCTGTACGATAACCAGCATAGCGGCGCGAAAATTATCGGTCACCGGACCAACTGGGCTGGCTCGCATAAACCGACGCAATGGTCGCTGGCGTCCAGTTCGATGAGCCGGAATGAAACCGCCGGGCGGAAACGGTTTCGAAGCCGATTGCGCGCTTCCGACGAAACCTGATGCCGGTCGCTAATCATATTTCGCGAGGACGGTTTCGGTATTTCCGCATTTGGTGCAGGCGAAGGTGCGGATCTCGTAGCCGGGACGATCGGGCTCGATCCGCGTCAGCCACATCTTGGCGCCGCACTCGCTGCAGGGCGGTCGGGTGTTCGACAGGGGCGTCGTGGGCGTCGATGGCGTCATGAACTCAACTGGGCGCATTGGCGGCCGGCATCCTACCGAATGATCCCGCCGGCGTTATTTTCAATCCGCGATGAAGCGATCCTCTTCTACGACGGCGGCAGGAAGGTGGCGCGGCCGCTCATGCCGGCGGTGAGCTCGGGCGCCTCGCCGCTGATGACGCCGATCACCTTGATCGACTGGCTGACCGGATCGACCCGGCCGCCGAGCCGCGTGACCTTGGCCGGATAGGTCTTGTCGGTCTCCTCGACGCGAATCTGAAACCCGTAGCCGGCCTTGAGCCAGCTCAGCCAGCGCGACGGCGCGATCAGCTCGACTTCGAGATTGCGGTTGTCGAGGATATCGAGCAACGCCTGGCCCGGCGTGGTGTACTGGAACTCGCGTTAATCGACGCTCCCCTCAGAGCCGTGCCATATCGAGAATACCGGAATGGCTGAAATGCACTTCGCCCGCGGTCACGTGGATTGACGCGCGGTAACGCAAAACCTACTACCACCCGCGCTGGCGCGTCAACCTGCATGCAGTTTAGTGCAGTATCCGCTGGTGCTCGCCTTCACGTTGCATTGAAATGCCGCGTCCCCGCGTGGCAATCTCTCGACACCGAATGGGCGGAGTGGTGTGGTGCGCGCAGACATCATAGCAACTTCAAGGGACACGGCGTGATTGCACAAGGCTCGGCGTCGCGGGCGCAAAAGAGATTTCCTGACCGGCTTCGCCTGCCGTTCCGTTTCGACGGCAGCCGGCTCGCCGCCGATCTTCACCGCCTGTCGTCGCCCTGGATCGATCACTTCGTCCGGCAGAATTACGACGGCAACTGGAGCGTCATCCCGTTGCGCGCCCAGGCCGGCGCGCGCCATCCGATCAAGATGATCTATTCGGATCCGATGGCGACCGAATTCGAGGACACCCCGATGCTGAACGAGTGTCCGTATTTTCGCGCCGTGCTCGACACCTTCGCGTGCCCGCTGCAGGCCGTGCGTCTGATGCGGCTCACGCCTGGCTCGGTCATCAAGGAGCACGCCGACCACGACCTGAGTTTCGAGGACGGCAGCGTGCGCATCCACGTGCCGGTGGTGACCAACGACGGCGTCGAATTCTACCTCAACCGCGAGAGGGTCACGCTCGAGGCCGGCAGCGCCTGGTATCTGCGGCTTTCCGATCCGCACAGCGTCGTCAACCGCGGCGATGCCGACCGGGTTCATCTGGTGATCGACGCGAGCGTGAACCCCTGGGTCGAGGCGACCTTCGCGGCCGCGGCCGCTCATTGAGCCGCATGCCGGCTTCCGCGACCTCGCTCGATCGGCTGCGTGCCCTGGTGTGGGACGACGTCCGGCTGCGCGAGCGGCTGTACCAGCCCGACGACGCCGATTCCTTCGTCGCGCTGGTCGTCGCGAGCGGCCGCGACCATGGTCTCGACCTCGCCGCCGCCGACGTCGCGGCGGCGATGGAGGCGAACCGCCAGGGCGCGCCCTGCGATCCGGGTGCCGTTCGCTTGCCGCCCGCGGGCTGGCTGCCGTCCCGAACCTGCTGGCAGCAGCAGGACCTTCATGTCGAATGGAGCTATGTCGGCACGCAGCCGTTGCGCGACCCGTTCTTCGGGCAGACGGCCAGGCGCGCCTGGAGCAAGCCGTTCAACCTGCTGTTCTGCCACGCGACGCCGATCGGCGCGCTGGCGCAGGCGCGCACGGATTGCCTGCCGCCGACCGGCTTCATTTTCCACATGTCGCGCTGCGGCTCGACCCTGGTCACCCAGATGCTGGCGGCGATTGCGCGCAACATCGTGGTTTCCGAGCCCGCCCCCGTCGACGAGGTGGTGCAGGCCCGGCACCTCATGCCCGACCTGAGCGAGGAGCAGCAGGCAGTCTGGCTCGCCGCCATGGTGGCCGCCTTCGGCCGGGTGCGATCGGGCGAGGAGCGTCACTTCTTCATCAAGCTCGACGCCTGGCACACCCTCGCGCTGCCGCTGTTCCGCCGGGCGTTTCCAACGGTGCCGTGGATCTTCCTGTACCGCGATCCGGTCGAGGTGATGGTGTCGCAACGCCGGCAGCCCGGCGTCCACATGGTTCCGGGAATGGTCGGGCCGGATCTGTTCGGCGTCCCGGCGCCGCAATTCGTGCTCGCGTCGGAGGATTATCACGCGCAGATTCTCGCCAGGATATGCGACGGCGCGCTGCAGCATTACGCCGACGACACCGGGCTCCTGGTCAACTACCGGGAGCTGCCGTCGGCGGTGTGGACCAGCATCCTGCCGCATCTCGGCGTCGCCTGCAGCGACGACGACCGTGCCCGCATGGCGCAGGCGGCGCGCCGCGACGCCAAGAGCCCGAAATTCGAATTCGCCGCCGACAGCGCTGACAAGCAGGAGGAGGCCTCCGACGCCATCCGCGCCGCCGCCGCGACCCGGCTCGGCGAGCGTTACGACCGGCTCGAAGCCTTGCGCCTGCGGCGATGACCGGCGCGACGGCGCCGGCTCGCGGCGGGAATGCGGGCGTGTCCGCGCTTCAGCTCAGGCCGGCCTGTTTTCTCGCCGTGGTGGCGGAGATCGCCTCGGTGGCGTCGTCGAGGACGATCCGCTCGACCACGTAGCCGACGTCGCGGCCGTAGAACACGTGCGTGATGTTGGGCAGCGGCACGATCACGAAGCGGCCCGCATGGGGACGCAACGCCGCCTCGATGCGCCGGCTCACGTCGAAGAAGGACAGCGGGTTCTTGTCGTCGACGTCCTGCGTGTCGCGCACCGCGACACAGACCTGTCCGACGCGCTTGAATCCTTCCTCGATCAGGCGCTGATGCCCGGCATGGAACGGCTGGAAGCGGCCGATGAACAGCGCGGTCGGCCGCTTCGGGTCGAAGGCCGGCCGCAACAGCCGGAAAACCCGCTCGGCCCAGTATTGCGGCGTGCCCTCCGGCTCGACCCGCAAATCGCAGCGTTCGGGCGGCACGAACATCCGGTTGGTGTCGTCGAACCGGCTCGCCTGGATGCGGTCGATGAACACCGTGAAGGCGTCGCCGAAGGCCGCCCGCGTCGCCGGAGTCGGGCAGATGAAATCCGCGATCGCGATGCCGCCGCTCTCGACCACCCGGTCGCACAGCCAGCCCATGCGGCGCGCCTGCTCGACGCGATCCTCCATCGAGAAGCCGAGGTCACGGTTAATGTTGGCGCGCACCTCGTCGTTGTTGAACACGACCGCATTGAGCATCGGCGCCAGCGCGCGCGTGAACGTGGTCTTGCCGGAGCCGGGCAGGCCCATCACCAGGATCTTGCGGTTCATCGTCGCGCTTTCTCCGTGCCGCGATTCCGGCGACCCCCCTACAGCATTTTGCGGCGCAGCGTATAGCGGTTTGCTGAAACCGTCGCCGGGACTCCAGCTTTCCTGAGCGGGGAGGGGGCTAGAGTCAGAAGAGTCTTGACAGGCATTTTTTTGTCAGCGCGGCGAAAATGTGCTAGGAGAAAATCCACAGTTGGAATTGCGCCCGGGACCAAGAAACCTCCGGCGGTTTTTTTCGCCGCCAAGCCGATGCGGCGGCAGGGCGTCCCTGTAAATCCCCTGTATTTCGCCTGTATTAACAGGAAAAAACAGGGGCACGGGCCTGTAAATGCGCGCCGTCGGCCCTGTTCTTCGCGCCACCGCGGCCTGATACCGTGTCTGTTTACAGGGACTTTCGTTTCACTTGCTCCACCTCATGGTGAGGAGCGTCGCGCAGCGACGCGTCTCGAACCATGGGCGGCAAACACGAGCCGCCCCTACCGCCCCAGCGTCTTCGCCATCACCTGCTCGCAGCGCTCGCCGTCTTCGCTGCCCGCCAGCATGCCGCCCGCCATGGCGACCTTCAGGCGGTTGGAGGGATGGCCCGCCATGCCCCAGCGGCACGGGCGGCCGGGAAAATTCCGCCAGTATTCCGGCGTCTGCGCGATATGGGTCGCCTCGTCGACCTGGTCGACCTCGGCGGTGTATTCGGTGACGAAGCCGTTGGGCTCGACGAAATAGGTGAACACGTTGTTGCCCGGCCCGTGCCGGCCAACGCCCCATTCGATGTTGTAGCCGTTCTGCCTGAGCCGGCCGGCGCCGCGCATCAGCCCGTCCACATTCGCCATCTCATAGGCCATGTGGTTGAGCGACGGACCCTCGGTGCGCACCAGCGCGAGGCTGTGGTGATCGGAGGTGCAGCGCACGAATTCCATCATGTCGGTGGAGTCGCTCAGCCGGAAGCCGAGCGCGTCGATGAAGAAGGCGCGCTCGTCGTCGGTGCGGCTGGCGTTGAGCACCACATGGGTGAGCTTGGTCGGGCGCGAACGGTCGGCGCGGCCGTCGGGCAGGCGGTCGACGTCGGACGAGATGAAGATCGGCTGACCCTCGGGCGAGCGCATCGCGAAGCCGTAGCCGCCGCCGTCGTGGCGGGGCAGGGCGGCGGGCGCCTCCACGCTCGCCCCATGGGCCTTGGCCTGGGCGTGCAGGCGATTGACCGCGGTGTGGTCGGCGGCGGCGAAATGCACGCCGAGGAAGGCGGCCTTGGGGCGCTGGCGCAGCGTGAGCACATGGTGTTCGGCGCCGGTGCCGCGCATGTGGATCGTATCGCCGGTCGCCAGCACGTCCTCCAGGCCCCAGACGTCGCGATAGAAGTCGGCGGATTTTTCCAGGTCGGGCACGCCCAGCTCGACGCTCCGCAGTCCGGTCACGCGTGCGCTCGTCATGGTGTCACCTCAGGATTGGTTTGCGACAGAAGATAATTCAATGCTTGTAGGACGGATAGCCGCTGCTCTTCTCCTCGGCGTCGAGCAGGCGCAGCATGGCGGGCCATTCGAGCACCCCATAGGGGCGCCGCGTGCCCGGCTGATAGAGATGCGCGGTGTGCTTGAGCACGTTCTCGCCCGGCATGGCGAGCTCGGTGTGCGCCGCCATGGTGTCGACCTGCGAGCGGCACGACAGCTCGAGCTGATACATGGTGTTGAGCGCCTGCTGGATGGTCGCCCCGCAGGTGAGGAGGCCGTGGTTGCGCATGATCATGGCGTCGTGCGGCCCCAGATCGCGTACCAGCCGCTCGCGCTCGTCGAGGTCGACCGCCGGGCCCTCATAGTCGTGATACCCGATATGGCCGACGAAGCGGATCGCGGTCTGCGACAGGGGAAGGAGCCCGCACGCCATGGCGGCGACCGCCATGCCGGCGCGGGTATGGGTGTGGAGCACGCATTTGACGTCGGGGCGCGCCTTGTGGATCGCGCCGTGGATCACATAGCCCGATTTGTTGATGCCGTAGTCGGTGTCGGGCTTCCAGATGATGTTGCCCTCGAGGTCGATCTTGACCAGGCTCGACGCGGTGATCTCCTTGTAGAGGAGGCCGTAGAGATTGATCAGCAGGTGCTCCTCGGGTCCCGGGATGCGCGCCGTGATGTGGTTGTAGATCAGGTCGGTCATCTCGTATTTGTCGACCAGCCGGTAGCAGGCCGCGAGGTCGAGCCGGGTCTGCCACTCTTCCGGGGACACCTGGTCGCGGATCGACTGGAAATCGGTCGCGTAGTTCATGCATAGCCTCGTTTTCGGACGGCGCAGCATATCGCTCCCGCCTCCGCGGCGCCAACGGAAGATCGTAACCGCGGCCCGACGTCATGGCGAGGCGGCCGCAGGCCGCCGAAGCAATCTCAGGCATTGCTTCGCTTCGCTCGCAATGACAGATGTTGGCGAGGGATTTGAAACCATGAAAATCGACGGCTACGACATCGACATCGTGATCCAGGGCTATCCCGGTAAGACCGTGTGCCATGGCGGGCTCGGCTGGAGCTCGATCGCGCTGATCCGCGGCCGGGACCGGGTGGCGCTGGTCGATACCGGCGGCTTCGGGGTGCGGCCGCTGCTGCTGACGCGGCTCGCCGAGCGCGGCTTGAAGCCCGCCGACGTCACCGACCTTTTGCTCACCCACGCGCATCACGACCACATGGTGAACTGGACCATGTTCGGCGGCGCGCGCATCGTCATCGGGGCGCACGAGATGGCCTGGGCCCTGAAGGAGCCGTGGGGGACGACGCCGGTGCCCGAGCTCTATGTGAAAGAGCTGCGCGACTGGAAGACCGTGCACACCGCCCAGGAGGGCGAGGAGATCCTGCCCGGCATGACGGCCCATCTGGTGCCCGGCCATACGCCCGGTCATCTGATGTATGTGCTCGCGGGGAGCGAGCGCGACGTGATCTTCACCGGCGACGCCGCCAAGAACCGCGCCGAGCTCACCTGCGGGCGGGCGGACGCGAGCTACGACGCGGCGGTGAGCAGCGCCTCGATCGCCGCGATCTGGACAATCTGGCGCAGACGGCCGGGCAGCATGGTGGTGCCGGGCCATGATATACCGATGGTGCTCAAGGACGGCCGCGCCGAATATGTCGGACAGCGCGAAGCCGCGATCAAATCGTGGTTCGGCGACGACCTGGAGACGACGACCGCCTTCGAGCTCACGCTCGCCTGAAACCGACTGCCGGAGACGCCGCATGAAATTTCTTCGCACGCTGCCGCTGTTGCTGCTCGCCGGGTGCCTCGCCGCGCCCGCCACGGTCGCGGCGCAGGATTATCCGAGCCGGCCGGTCCGGCTCATCATTCCGTTCCCGCCCGGCGGCAGCAACGACGTGGTCGGGCGCGTCTTCGCCACCCGGCTGAGCGAGCGCCTGGGCAAGCAGGTGGTCGTCGACAACCGCTCGGGCGCCGGCGG
>DATBBS010000373.1:0-2868 GCA_036270895.1 Xanthobacteraceae bacterium | reverse complement strand
CATTATACTCCGGGTCGAACCTCTTCAGGACCGCCTCGACGTGGCGCATGTCGTCAGCCAGGCGCGCGCCCTCCTGCTTGTTGGCAAGGATGCGCCCGCCCAGGTCGGCATGCAGCCGGGTGAGGTAGGCGACGGCGGGGTGGTTGGGGTGAGCTTCAAATTTGTGTGGCATACCCCGGAATGTGGGGCGGCCGGGGATTCAAGTCTTGTGGCGTTTGCGCCATAATACCGCGCGGTCCGACATTCTCGGACCGGATGAGGCGCAGCCAGTCGAGCTTCTGCGTCTCGGTGAGCCGGCCCCCGGTGTCCAATGCGTCCCCCTGCATGGCTCGCCAATGTTCTCTCTTTGTTCTAAAGACGGACCCAAGGCCCGTCAAGCCCGGTCCGCAAGCCCCCCAGGAATGAAAGAGCAAAAATGTGCCCGGCGGCCGGGACGCCGCCGGGCATCGCAAATAGTGTCAACGATCGAACGGTTGAAGCTAGCGAGAGGGCGCCGCGCCCGTCGTGCTGTTGTGGCCCCGGTTCGTCCGCGTGCTCATCTCGGACCGGATGATCTGCCGCCTTTTAGGCGTCGACGGCAAAACCTTGACGCCTTGCTTGAACGACGTCTGGTCGTCCGTCGCCTGTCGACCCTGTTGGGCATTCACGCTTGTCGCAGCAAGCAGGATGATGGCGAATGCTGTCGCGGGGAGAAAATACCGCATGGGAGTCTCCGTCGTCGAGGATCGCCCCCGCCGTTACAACTCGGCGTGTTTCCAAAGGGTTCCGCAGGCTTGCAGGCGTGATGACGACGGCAGGGGCGCTTCCGCGCCCTGAAAAAGATGGCCGGACGCCACCCTTACGCTCCGATCTTGCCCTCGGTGCCCGTCGCGAGCCGCGCGATATTGGGCCGGTGCTTGACCCACAACAGCACCGTGAACAGCGCGAAGAGTTGCGCTTCCTGCAGATAGCCGTCGGACCACAAAAAGAGCGGCGTCGCGAGGCTCGCCACCAGGGCGGCGAGCGAGGAGTAGCGGCTGACCGCGGCGACCGCGAGCCAGACCAGGCAGAAGACGACCGCGGCGTGCCACGCGAGCGCGATCAGGACCCCGATATAGGTGGCGACGCCCTTGCCGCCGCGAAACCGCAGCCAGACCGGAAAGAGGTGGCCCAGAAAGGCGCCGAGGGCGGCGAGGATCGCGAGATCCTGGCCGCCGACCTGGTTGGCGATGACGACCGCGAGCGTGCCCTTGAGGACGTCGCAGACCAGCGTGAGGATTGCGAGCTCCTTGCGGCCGGTGCGCAGCACATTGGTGGCGCCGATATTGCCCGAGCCGATCTGGCGCAGGTCGTGCGTGCCGGCGAGCCGCGTGATCACGAGCCCGAAGGGGATCGCGCCCAGCAGATAGCCGAACGCGAATGCGGCCGCGTAATAGGGCAGGGCGAGCGACCAGTTGATCGGGTGGAGCATCGTGCCATCCCGGGAGCCGGGGGATCAGGACTCGGCGTCAAACGTATTCGTAAACCGTGCGCCCCGCCACGATGGTGCGCACCACGCGGCCCTGGAGCCTCGCCTCGTCGAACGGCGTGTTCTTGCATTTCGACTTCAGTTCGGCCGGGTCGAGAATCCACGGCACGTCGAGGTCGATCACGATGACGTCGGCCGCGCTGCCGGGCCGCAGGTTGCCGCCCGCGAGGCCCAGAAGCTCCGCCGGCCGGGTCGACATCGCCTTGAGCAGGGTCGCGAGCTCGATCGCGCCGGCGTGCACCAGGCGCAGGCCGGCGGTCAGCATGGTCTCGATGCCGATCGCGCCGGGCGCGGCTTCGGCGAAAGGCAACCGCTTGGTCTCGACGTCCTGCGGATCGTGGTCGGACATCACCACATCGACGAGCCCGCTCGCGACCGCGTCCACCAGCGCGGCGCGGTCGGCGTCGGTGCGCAGCGGCGGGGAAAGCTTGCAGAAGGTGCGGTAGGAGCCGACATCGACCTCATTGAGGGTGAGGTGGTTGATCGAGGCCGAGGCAGTGACGTCGAGCCCGGCCTCCTTGGCGCGCCGCAGCACCTCGAGCGATTCCGGGCAGGTGACCGAGGCCGCGTGGTAGCGCCCGCCGGTGAGCGCCACCAGCCGCATGTCGCGCTCCAGCATGATGGTCTCGGCCGCCTTAGGGGCGCCGATCAGCCCGAGCCGGGCGGCGAACTCGCCCTCGTTCATCACCCCTTCGCCGGTCAGGTCGGGATCGACCGTGTGGTGGACGATGAGGGCGTCGAAGTCGCCCGCATAGGTGAGCGCCCGGCGCATCACCTGGGCGTTGGTGACGCTGGTGGCGCCATTGGTGAACGCGACCGCGCCGGCCGCTTTCAGCAGGCCGATCTCGGCCATCTCCTCGCCCTTGAGGCCCTTGGTGAGCGCCGCCATCGGATGGACATGCACGATCGCGGTGTCGCGCGCGCGCCGCAGCACGAAATCGACCACCGCCGGCTCGTCGATCGCCGGATTGGTGTCGGGCTGGCACACGATCGTGGTGACGCCGCCCGCCGCGGCCGCCTGGCTCGCCGACGCGAAGGTCTCGCGATATTCGGCGCCCGGCTCGCCCACGAAGGCCTGCATGTCGATCAGGCCGGGCGCCACCGCCTTGCCCCTGCAATCGACGATCTCGGTGCCTTCTGGCACGCCGGCCGCCCCGATGCCGCGCTTGGCCTCGCGGATCACTCCGTCGGCGATCAAGAGGTCGCCCGCCATATCGAGATCGCGCGACGGATCGATGATCCGGGCGTTGGTCAGCAGGATCGGGCGGCGGTCGGACAGCATGGTTTCTTTCTTCTCCCTCCCCCGCTTGCGGGGGAGGGCGGGGAGGGGGACCTAGGCATTCGGCAGGGTCCGCGACAGC
>DATBBS010000372.1:0-13535 GCA_036270895.1 Xanthobacteraceae bacterium | reverse complement strand
GCGCACCGAGCTCATCATCTTCATCCGGCCGCAGGTCATTCGCGACAGCGTCGACGCCCATTTCGTCGCCGAGGAATTGCGCACCAAGCTGCGCGGCACGATCGAGTCGGTGCCGTCGAACTTCAAGCCGCCGCCGAAGCTTCGATGACGGCTCACCCAATGCGCGGCCGGCCGCTGCCGCGGCGTGCGGCACAACAGGGTTGGGGAATGTTGGCGCGGTGGTCCATCCTGATTTCGCGGAGGCTGGCGGCGGCCAGGACCTTCGAGGAGGTCACGATCGTCCTTGCGGGGGCTGCGGGCCTCGCGGCGAGCCTGCTGGTGCTTCCCGATGCGCGCGGCGTTGCGGGCGGCGGACTGGCGCTGTTGATGATCGCCATCGCGGTCGTCGACGCGCGGCGTTTCATCATTCCGGACGAACTGACGTTGGCCGCGCTGGCGCTCGGATTCGTGCATGCCGCATTGTGGGATACCGATGCGCTTCTGCCGGCGCTCGCCACCGCGGCATTGCGCGGCGTCGCATTGGGGGCCTGTTTCTGGGGCTTGCGGATCGCCTATGCGCGCCTGCGCGGACGCGAGGGCATTGGGCTCGGCGACGTGAAGCTTGCCGGGGTCGCCGGGGTGTGGCTCGATTGGGCCACGATGCCGGTGGCCGTCGAGATTGCGGCGCTGGCGGCGCTGGCGGCCTTCGCGATCAGGCACTTTTACGGCGGCCGGCCCGTCCGCACCGCGCTGCGGATGCCCTTCGGGCTGTTTTTTGCCCCCGCGATCTGGATCGGCTGGCTGCTGCAGTCGATGCTGCCGCTGTTTCCCGCCATGGCCTGGTTCCCATAGAGTATCGGCCATTGCGGGGAGTGCGGGACGGACGGAAAATGGGAATTGGGTCAGGAGAGCTCAAAATGGACAAGGCCGTAAAATTCCTAGCCGCCGCGTTGACGCTCTGGCTTTCCGCCGGCGCGGTCGCGACCAGCGCCGAGCTCTCCGACGGCCAATCCATCCATCGTCGCAGCGAGCGCGTCTTCGCGACGCGGACCGTCAGGGCGCTGGACTGGCGGGCGCGCGCGAAGGCGGACGCGTTGCTGGGATTCAAATATGAGCACGGGCTGGGCGTGCCGCAGTCCTACGAGCCGGCCGTGGATCTCTACATCAGCGCCGCCGAGCAGGGCGATCCGATGGGGCAATATCTGCTCGGCTTGATGTATGACAAAGGCCAGGGCGTGCAGCAGGACGGGATACGTGCCTATATGTGGCTCAATCTCGCCGCCGCGCATGCGCCGCGGCGCTACCGCGAATATTATCTGAAGATGCGTGACGCGGTGGCGTCCAAGATGACGCCGGGTCAGATCGTCACCGGCCAGCGCCTGGCGACCGCATGGGTGCCCAAGCGGGTATCGGTCGAGGTCGCGCCGGTCGTGCCGGTGCTGCCGCCGCGCTGGTAGCGCCGGCCGCAACGCGTCGTCGCGGCGCGCTCACGCCGCGACCTCACACCGCGATATTGTCGATCAGCCGGGTCTTGCCGATGCGCGCCGCGACCAGAAGGCGGATCGGCCCGTCCTGGGGCGACGCGATCGGCATGAGCGTCTCGGCGTGGCGGGCCTCGAGATAGTCGAGCGCGAAGCCGGCCTGCGCGATCTCGCGGCCGCCATCGGCGACGATCCCGGGGATCGCGCCGCCCGACGAGATTTTCTCGGCGCAACGGGTGAGCACGCGAAACAACGCCGGCGCCGCCTGGCGTTCCGGCGGCGTCAGATAGACGTTGCGCGACGACAGCGCGAGGCCGTCCGGCTCGCGGATGGTCGGCATGCCGACGACCTTGACCGGCAGGTCGAGATCCTGCGCCATGCGGGTGACGACCCGCAGCTGCTGATAATCCTTTTCGCCGAAAATCGCGAAGTCGGGCCGGCACTGGATGAAGAGCTTGGCCACCACGGTGGCGACGCCGGCGAAGAAGTGCGGCCGGAACCTGTCCTCGAGGCCCGCCAGCGCCGCGCCTTCGGGCGTGATCCGGGTCGCGAATCCCGCCGGATACATGACGTCGACGCCGGGCGCCCATACCAGGTCGACATCGAGCTTCGCGAGCGCCGCGAGGTCGCGCGCGAAACTGCGCGGATAGCTGTCGAGGTCCTCTTGCGGCCCGAACTGCGCCGGGTTGACGAAGATCGACACGATCACCCTTTCGGCCCGCCGCCGCGCGTGGCGCACTAGCGCCAGATGCCCTTTGTGCAAAGCCCCCATGGTGGGCACGAGCGCGACCTTGCCCCCGCGCCTGACCCGCGTCAGCAAGCGGTCGAGGGCGGTGATCGAGCGGGCCACCTGCAGCTTATGTGTCATGCACCTGAGGTCTCATGCGGGATGCCTCGCTCGACCGGAGTTCCAACGGGCCGGGAAAACTAACAGAGCCGCCATGCAGCCGCCATGGCGGGCCGGCCGCGACCTTGACCGCGACGCGCCGGAGCGCCATGATTGCATCACTCCAGGGAGATCCCCGACAAGGGGCTGAGAAACCGCTGGGCCGAGCAATCGGCAGCGCGGAAATCCTTCGAACCTGATCCGGTTCATACCGGCGTAGGGATTGGATTTCTGGCTCGGCCGGCCGCGAAACTCCGATCCCTCAAAAAAGAGACGGAGATCGACGTGACCTGGCGCCGCGATACCCCATTGTGTGTTGGTGAGCCTCTGCGGACCGCGGATGCGCCGTTGCGCGCCTCCGATCCGCCGCCCGCCGCCCAGCCGGATGCGACCGACGTCGCGATCGTGGGGGCGGGCGTGATCGGCCTCTCGATCGCCTGGCGCCTGGCCGCGGCCGGGCTGGCGGTGACGGTGTTCGACCGCGGCGATGCCGGGGCGAGCCTGGCGGCGACCGGCATGCTCGCGGCCGCGACCGAGCTCGAGCCCGGCGGCGCCGATCTGCTCGCCCTCGCGCTCGAAAGCCGCAGCTTGTGGCCGCGCTACCGGGCCGAGCTCGAAAGCCAGTCGGGGATCGACATCGACTATCGGCGCGAAGGCATTCTCACGGTGGCGCTCGGCCGCGACGAGGTCGACCGGCTGAAATTCCGCCATGACCTGCAGGCGCGCGCGGGTCTCGCCACCCACTGGCTGGACGGCCCGCGCGTGCGGGCGATGGAACCTGCCTTGCGGCCATCGGCGAGCGCCGGCATTTTCTGCGCCGACGACCATCAGGTCGATCCGCGATGCCTCCTTCCGGCGCTGCGCCGCGCCTTGGCGGCGCGCGGCGGCCGGCTCATGGAAAATCTCCCGGTCCTCTCCCTCGACATGGCCGGCGGGCGTGCCGGCGGCGTCGTCACGCCGCAGGGCCTCTGCCGGGCGCCAATCGTGATCGTCGCGAATGGCGCATGGGCCTGCGAGATTCTGGGGGATGCGCTCGCCGTTCCGGTGCGCCCGCTCAAGGGGCAGGCGCTCGCGCTGCGCAGCACGCCGCGCACCGGCGCGCCGGCGCATGTGGTGTGGACCGAGCAGGTGCATCTCGCGCCGAAAGCCGGCGGCCGCCTCATCGTGGGGGCGACCGTGGAGGAATGCGGCTTCGATCGCACCGTCACGGCGGGCGGAGTTTTCGCGCTGCTGGAAGGAGCCCGGCGGGCATTTCCCTGCATCGAGGACATGGAGATCGAGGCGATCTGGACGGGCTTCCGCCCGACATCGGACGACGACGCGCCGATCCTCGGCGCCGCCGGCATGGCCGGCCTGGTGCTGGCGACCGGTCATCATCGCAACGGCATCCTGCTCGCGCCGGTCACCGCGCAGGCGATCCACGACCTCGTGGTCGGCGGCGCCATGACGGGCGCGGCGGCGGGTTTCGGGTTGGGCCGTTTCGCCGCCAGCGGTCCCCGGAGCGGGGCCAGTAATAGTGTGGAGAGGGGCGCCCGCCTTCCGCCTCAGGAGGAACCCCATGCGGCTCAATATCAACGGTGAAGAGCGCGACTGCGCCTGTGCGGATCTCGCGGACTTGTGGCGCGCCGAGACCGCCGAGCTGGAGCTGGCCACGCCCAAGGGTTTTGCGATCGCGCTCAACGGCGCGGTCGTGCCGCGCGCCGCCTGGGCGGCGACCGCTTTGAACGACGGCGACCGGATCGAGATCATCCGCGCCATGCAAGGAGGCTGACATGAACGAGCCGGATCCTTTTACGATCGCCGGGACCGCCATCGGGTCGCGCCTGCTGCTCGGCACCGCGGGCTATCCCAACCAGCGCATCCTGCGCGACGCGGTCGCGGCGAGCGGATGCGAGATCGTCACCGCGTCGGTCCGCCGGATTTCGCTCAAGGGACACGGCTCGGACACGATCGGCCTGCTCGCCGGCCGGCGCTTCCTTCCCAATACGGCCGGCTGCGAGACCGCGCGCGACGCGGTGCTGACCGCCGAGCTCGCGCGCGAGGCGCTGGAGACGAACTGGATCAAGCTCGAGGTCATCGGCGATCGCGACACGCTCTATCCCGACGTTGGCGAGCTGTTGGAGGCCACCCGGCAGCTCGTCGGGCGCGGATTCGTGGTTTTGCCCTATGCCACCGACGATCCGGTCGTCTGCCGGAGGCTGGCCGACCTCGGCGCCGCCGCCGTGATGCCGATGGGCTCGCTGATCGGCTCCGGCATGGGTGTCGCCAATCCGGCCAACCTCGAGCTGATCTGCCGGCGCTCGCCGGTGCCGGTGATCGTCGATGCCGGGATCGGGACGGCGTCCGATGCGGTGATCGCCATGGAGCTCGGCGCGGCCGCGGTGCTGCTCAATACCGCGGTCGCGAAGGCCAACGATCCGGTCGGCATGGCGCTCGCCATGCGGCACGCGGTCGTGGCCGGCCGTCAGGCCTGTCTCGCGGGGCGCATTCCGCGCCGCGGTCGCGCCGAGCCGTCGAGCCCGCAGCTTGGCCTCGTCGGGTCGTGAACGCGCTGCCGTCGCGTCTGCTGGTGGTGACCGACCGGCATCAGGCGGCGGCGCCGCTCGAAGCGGTGGCCACACAGGCGATTTTGGCCGGCACGCGATGGATATGGTTGCGCGACCGCGACATGCCGGCCGCGCAGCGCCGCGCGTTGGCGGCGCGCCTGCTCGCCATCACCCGCCGGCACGGCGCGCGTCTGTCGATCGGCGGCGACGTCGCGCTCGCCGGCGAGCTCGCGGCCGACGGCGTGCATCTGGGCGCCGGGGCGTCGGTCGCGGCGGCGCGCCAAAAGCTCGGACCGGCGGCGCTGATCGGTATCTCGACCCATGGCGAGGCCGAAATCGCGGCCGCCGTGGCGGCCGGGGCGGACTATGCCACGCTCAGCCCGATCTACCCGACGCAGAGCAAGCCCGGCTACGGGCCTGCCTTGGGGGTCGCGGCGATCGCCCGGGCGGCGCAATCCGCGCTCCCGGTGCTGGCGCTCGGCGGCGTCACGGCAGAGCGCGCTCCGGCATGCCTTCGCGCCGGCGCCGCCGGCATCGCCGTCATGGGTGAGGCCATGCGGGCGGCCGGGCGGCCCGGCGGCATCGGCGGGATCTTGCAGGCGCTTGCGTTGGCGGGCGATCCGGCATGAGCCGGCCCGCATGCGGGCGCCGCCCCAACCAAGTCTCGATATTCCATATATGGTGTCTTCGCCCGTCTCCTCGGCACGCGCGGGGCGACCGGTTCGTCCCATGGAAACGCAATGGCATCCTTTCTGATCGGCGTCGTGGCGGTTCTGATCATCCTCTGGTTCATGCACAAATTCGTGCGGGCCAACCCCACCGGCATGGCGCGGCTGCTGCAAAAGGGAGGCGGGATCGTCGCGATCGTCGCCGCGGTCTTCATCGCGCTGAAGGGCGGGCTCGCGGTTGCGTTGCCGCTCGCCTTCATGGGGTTCGGGCTGCTCGGCTGGATCCCGGGCGGCCTTACGGGCCTGTGGGGGCAAGCCGGCCGGGTTTCGCGTGTGCGCACGGCCTTCCTGGAGATCGAGTTCGACCAGGCGACCGGCGCCATGCGCGGCCGGGTCCTGGCCGGCCGAGCGGCCGGCGCGGCGCTCGAGACGCTCGACAACGCGACGCTGACCGCCTTGCTGGCGGAATTCGACGACGACAGCCGGCAGCTATTGATGGCTTATCTTGACCGCCGGAACGCCGGCGGGGGTGAACACCCGCACGGCGGTGCGTACGCGCGGCAACGCGCTGCGGCGCGTCCCGGCAAAATGACCGAAGAGGAGGCCTATCAGGTCCTTGGCCTTCAGCCGGGGGCGGGTGCGGAGGAAATCGGACGTGCCTACCGCACACTCATGAAGAAACTGCATCCCGACCAGGGGGGGTCGACGTACCTCGCTGCCCGCGTCAATGAGGCCAAGGAGGTTCTTCTTCGCCGACATCGTTGAACTCCACTCACGGACAGGCGAGGCCCATGTCTGCCGGCCCATGGGTGCCGGCCTGTCCGTTACGCATTACACAACAAAACAAACTCAGGTTTCGATCCGGCACGCGACGGATCCGGCGACGCATCGTCCCGGACCATTCCAAAACGGGCATTCGCCCCGGAATGTTCCACGACGTCAGTTTTTCAGGGCCATGCAGGTGATGTCGTTGCGCTTGAGCTGCTTGCAGGTGGCTTCGGCCTGGCTTTTCTCGAGTCCCGCGAAGCGCGCCCGATAGAACGTCTTGTCGCCTTTGGTCACCGGCTCGGTGAAGGCATCGGCCCGGCCAAGCACGCTCTTGGCCTTGCTCTGCGCCGCGTCGAGGCGCTGCTTGGCCTCGCCGGCGGTCTCGAAGGCGCCGATCTGGATGATCCAGCCGGTATGGGTTTGGGGCTTGCGGGCGGGCGCCACGGGTTCCGCTTTTGCGGTTTTGGCGGGGGGCGCGGGTTCGGCCTTGGCGACTGCTTGATGTTTCGTGACGGCGACGGGTTCGGGCGCCGGCGCAACGGCGGGCGCCGAAGGCCATGCGGCACTCTTGATCGGTTCCTTGTTTTGCGTCGACCACGGCTGGACGGCGGGGGCGGGGGGCGCCGCGGCGGCGGGTTGCGGCGCCGCAGCCTTGGGCGGCGGCGGGGTCGAGCCGGTCTCCTCGGGCACCGCGATCATTGTGGCCGAGGGCGCGAGCGCCGGGGTTTCTACCCCGGCGAGCTTCACCTTGATGGTTTTGACCGCGATCGGCTTGAGCGGCTCGGACGAGCCGGCGACGACATGCGGCTTGGACGCCACCATGAGGGCGCCCTGGACCGGGGCCGCGGCGGCCGGGGCCGCCGGGGGCGGAACGGGGACCGACGTTGCGCTGGCGAGCGCATAGGCGCCGCCCGCGGCGGCCACTTGCGCCGGGCGGGCGGGAGCGCGCGGCTCGGCGGGCGCCGTCGGCGCATTGCTCTCCGCCACCATGGTGGCGGTGCGGCGGCTCGACGTTTCGGCGAAATGCTGAGAGATCAGGCCGCGCATCCGCGCATCGCGCGACGCGGCGGAGCTGCCGCCCAGCACCACGGCGACCAGATGCCGGTTGTCGCGGCTGACCGAGGTCACGAGATTGAAGCCCGAGGCGCGCGTATAGCCGGTCTTGATGCCGTCCACGCCTTCGACCTGTCCGAGCAGGTGATTGTGGTTGCGCATCGACTCGCCGCGATAGGTGAATGACGGCGTCGAGAAATAGCGGTAGTAGCGCGGAAAGCGCTCCTGGATGGCGCGGCCGAGCAGGGCCTGGTCGCGCGCGGTGGTGATCTGGTCGTCGTCCGGCAGGCCCGACGCGTTGCGATAGATCGTCCGGCTCATGCCCAGCGCGCGCGCCTTGCTGGTCATCATGGCGGCGAAGTCGTCCTCGCTGCCCCCGATGGCTTCCGCGACGACGACGGCGGCGTCATTCGCCGACTTGGTGACGAGGCCGCGGATCGCGTCCTCGACCTCGAGGTTCTGGCCCGGCCGCAGCCCGAGCTTGGTCGGGGCCTGCACGGACGCATGCTCCGACACCGGCATCGAGGTGTTGAGCTTCATCTTGCCGGACTCGAGGCGTTCGAACAGCAGATAGAGCGTCATGATCTTGGTGAGCGACGCGGGATGACGCGGGCTGTCGGCGCTGGCCTCGTGCAGGATCTTGCCCGTATTGGCGTCGACCACGATCGCCGAATAAGGCGGGCTGTAGTCGCCACGGCTGGATTGACTGATATGTCCCGGGCCATGGGCGGACCGACGGTGGCGGCGCGCATCGACCGGCTCGGTGGCGACGGCAAGGACCGTGACCACCGCGACCAGACCGAACATCGAGCGACGCAAACCCCGCGCTACCCCACACTCTGAGCGAAACATGATCTCCCCTGGTCCGTTGCTCGCTTGAGCGCCCCGTGCGCCGGACTTCCCTGAGCTGCCTTTTCGCCTAACCCCACGACTTGACTTAAAAAAGGCAGCGTGGCGACCACCCTGTGCCGACATATTGCCGATAAAACCCGCATTTCGGCAACACGCAACGGTCAAGCCTAGGAGGGCGGCCTTGCTAAATGGTTAAATCCGCTAAGCAATTGGCAACGGATCATTAAGCATATTGCAATGCAATATTTTCCCTTGACTTTTTGTGCAGTGCGAGATATTTGAGGGTCACGGCTGTGGGAGCCGAAAATTGCAACAAAGGCCGCCTATTCCCAGCAGGCGAGGCCGGGAGAGAATCTGCCATGCTCAAGAACTTCGATGAAATGCAGAAAGTCGGCAAGGACAACATGGATACCGCGATGAAGTCGTTCGGTTCGGTGTCCAAGGGTCTTCAGGCGATCGCTTCGGAAGTCGCGGTCTACTCGAAGAAGTCGTTCGAGGAAGGCTCCGCGGCGGCCGAGAAGCTGCTCGGCGCCAAGACGATCGAGAAGGCCATCGAGATCCAGACCGACTACGCCAAGTCGGCCTATGAGAGCTTCATTGCGGGCGCGACCCGCATCGGCGAGCTCTACGCGGATCTCACGAAGGAGACCTACAAGCCCTTCGAAGCCTATATCGGCAAGGTCAACGGCAAGTGATCTGACTTGAAGGCGGCCGAGCAGGTCGTCCGCGAATCCAAAGCCCGGCCACTTGGCCGGGCTTTTTGCTTGTGGGACGCAATGCGACCGCTCGGGGCTATCTCGCGATGTGCAGCTTCGAGAGCTGCGTCCCGATCTGCTTGAACACCGCGGCGATCTGGCCCGACGAGGTGAGCAGGAAGAACTTGCTGGGGTCGGCCACCCCCGGCGTGCTGCCCGCGCAGCCCTGCAGCAATGTCGAGGTCGGATCGGCCGGGATCTGGGTATTGACCTGGATGGTGTAGATCGTGATGCCAGCCCGCTTGATGTTGTCGCACGTGGTCTGTTGGCGCGTATCCACCTGGGGTGCCGGGTTGATGCCGTTGCCGTACCAGCGGTCCTGCGTGTTCAGGCCGTCCGTGAGCAGGATGATGACCTGCTTGTAGAGATAGTTCGCGTCCATCGGCGGCGCCGTGAACGGCCCGCCGCCGGCCAGCGACATCCAGCCCATCGAAAGGCCGATGCTCTGGTTGGTGCTGCCGTTGGCGACCATGTTGGTGACCTCGGTGTTCATCGCGGTCCAATTGTAGCTCAAGCCCATCGCGGCCTGCGGGCAAGCGGAGTATTGCTCGGCCGCAAACAGCGTCGCCGGCGTGTCGGTGGTCGGAGCGACGACGTTCTGGTCATAGTTGCCGGCATTGGGAGCACCCGGGTCGCCGCGATCCATCACGCAGCCGTTCCACGTGTTGTGGTCGTCGGGTGTCCAGGTCGGCGGCGACCAGACGCCCGCGGTCCAGACCTCGGGATGAGCGGTCCAGATGCCCGCTCCGGCGGTCCAGACGCCAGCCGTCCAGATGGCGGGGGTGCGCCAGGTGCCGCCATTGCTGGTGCACCCATTTTGGCCGTGATGGCTCGGATCGGAGCAATACCCGTCGGCTACGCACGCATTCCTGCTCGTGTCTCTGGAGTTGTTGCAAACTCCTGCCGATGTGCAGGAATTCTGGGTCGTAAAGCCGGAAATGCTGCAGCTTCCTGTCGCGGCGGTACAGGAGTTCTGGGTCGTATAGCCGGAAATGCTGCAGCTTCCCGCCCCCGTACAGGCGTTCTGGGTCGTATAGGTGGCATTGCTGCAGGTTCCTGCCGACGTGCAGGAATTTTGGTCCGTAATGCCGGAAATGCTGCAGGTACCCCCCGGGGCGGCGCGGCAGGCGCTCCGGGTACGATAGCCCGATACGCTGCAGCTTCCGTTGTTGGCATCCCACGACTTCGTGTCGGTATGGGCGGCATCGTCCCAGTAGATCCAGGGCGCGCTGTAATTGCCGCTGTCGACATTGACGTCCTTGACGAACGGAATGATCGACACATAGACGTCGCCGTTGTTCGTCGCCGCGTTTTTCAGCTGGGTGAGCAGGCCGGGCGACGTCGGGTCCGTGCTGGTGGTCGCGGTGATGAGCGCCGCCAGCTTGCTGGATTGCGCCATCGACCCGGTGTTGTCGAGCACGAGGGCGACGCGCAGCCGGGTGGTGCCCCAGCTCGAGGTCGACGTGATCGAGAGCGGCAGATGCCTGAACTGCGGGCCCATCACCCCCATGATGCTGGTGTCGTAGATGGCGGTCGCGGTGATGATCACCGTCGACCCGCCGCTGTTGCTGTAGGTTGCCGTCACGTTGAGATCGTGCACGTCGGTGCGCTTGAACAGCGCCCGGTAATAGTTGTCGCCCGCGGTCTGCAGGTCACCCGCGCTCAGCGTCGCCGCGGATTGCGCGATCGCCAGCGCAGCGGTGTCGCCCGCCGACTGCATGCTGGTCTTGATCAGGCTGGCATGGCTGTAGTCCACCGCCGCCCCGGTCAGCCCCAACATGGGAATGAAAGCGAGGGCGAACACCACGAGCGTGTTGCCCTCCTTTGCGCGCGCGAACCGGCGCCACGAGAGGCGAAGCTTCGCGATCAGCCTTTTGGTCGTCATGACACACCTGCCCACATTGAAGTGGATGAGGAATTTGGCGCCAAAGTTTACTTTCCGAAGTAAAATTATTGACTAACGCGATTGCGGAAGGCCGGCCTGCCGGCCGGCCCCTTCGGCCCCTCACATGGCCAGCCGCAGCTTGGTCAAGCCCGTGCCGATCTGGCCGAAGGTGGTAACGATGTCGGTCGGCGTCTTGAGCAGGAAGAATTTGCTCGCGTCGGCGACCCTGGGCGTGACGCCGGCGCAATACTGCAGCACGCTCGAGGTCGCATCGCTGCCGGTATTGACCTGCACCGAATAGATCGTGACGCCCGCGGTCTTGATGTTGTCGCACAGGATCCGCTGCCGGGCGTCGATCGAGCTCGCGTCCTGGTACCAGCGGTCTTCCGTGTTCAAGCCGTCGCTCAACAGGATGATGATGTCCTGGTACTGGTAATTCGCCGGCTTGGCGGGCGCGTTGAGCGGGGCGCCGGCGGTGAGCGACTGCCAGCCCCAGGCCAGGCCGATCGCCTGGTTGGTGTTGCCGGCCGCCTTCATGTCGTCGATCTTCTTCCCAAGCGCGGTCCAGTCGTAGCTTTGCGCCATGAGGGCGACCGGGCATGTCGAATAC
This sequence comes from Xanthobacteraceae bacterium, assembly GCA_036270895.1. Taxonomy (GTDB): domain Bacteria; phylum Pseudomonadota; class Alphaproteobacteria; order Rhizobiales; family Xanthobacteraceae; genus JAVDCA01. The sequence goes on along the minus strand of DATBBS010000372.1, from coordinate 2,052 downwards.
TGCTCGGCCGGGAACGCGGTGCTGCTCGCCGGCGCCGCATTCCTGGTGTCGTCGTTCTGGTCACGGTCGGTGACGCAGCCGTTCCACGTGCTGTGGGCGGCGGGGCCCCAGGTTCCCTGGTTGTCCGTGCATTTGCTCTTGGAGTGGTACTTCGGATTGCTGCACGCCTTGTTGTCAGCGTCCCAGGCGGTGAAGTCGACCCAGGACTGCGTGTAGTTGATCGGGTCGACATTGACGTCCTTGGTGAAGGGAATGATCGACACATAGACGTCGCCGTCGTTCTTCGCCGCCTTCTGCAGCTGCGCCAGCAGGTTGTGCGCGGCGGTCTGGAGTGCCTGGATCTTGTTGGGCGAGTCGACCGTGCCGAGGCCTCCTCCCGTCATCGAACCGGTATTGTCGAGCACCAGCGCGACGCGCAGGCGCGTGTTGCCGACATTTCCGGTCGAGCTCGCGGCGATCGGGATCTGCGTGCTCGTGAAGGGCAGAATGCTCATGAACGTCATGTTGACCGAGCTCGTCGCGGTCACCAGCACGCCGGTTCCGGTGGTGCCGGTAAATGTCGCGGTCACCACCGGCGCGGCGGCGCCCCCCGGCATGTTGGTGGTGTCGGTCTGCGAATGGGTGTAGAGCGCGTTGAAATAGTCCGTCGCTTTGGCGGTGAGCTGGTCCTGGGTGAGCGCCGGGGAGGCGTTCGCGGCATCCAGCGTGACGGCGAGCGCGGTCGAATCAGCCGCGGCCTGCAGCGTGGCCCGCGCCGAGCTGGCGCGGCCGTAATCGACGGAAGCGCCGATCAGCCCGAGAATCGGAATCACCGAGAGCGCCAGCAAGGGGGCCACGCTGGCGCTGCGGTCGTCCAGAAATCGCTGGAACACCATGGCGCGTCTCCGGCTTACGTGTTTGTTCTGGCGCACTATGGCGGTGGGGATTTGCCGTTTCGTTGCGGCAATGCCGAACTTTCGCCTGCTTCCCGCGATGGATTCTTAACCAAGCCGGCATGGACCGTGCTCGGACCATGCGTGCCGCGCGCCGCGAGAGGAGGGGCCCCGGGAGCCGGGGCGGCGCCGAAGGAATGGTGAGAGCGGGTCTGGCGTAGTTGGCCCTTGCCTATTATTTAACCCTACACGAGGGGGCCGCTTTGCGGCATTCTCGCGTGAAGACCCAGAACGAGTCACCGGAAGCGCTGCAAGGCTCTCGATCTACGACGTCATGGCACAGTTTTTCCGCCGAACGCTGCCCGGGGCAGCCCAGGAGATCGACGGCGCCCGTCCGCGGCTCGCCGGCGATGATGGCAAGCGCCGCACCGACCAGGGCACGCCGGGCGGGCCCGGCACCGCCGTCATCACCAAGACCAAGCCGCAGACCAAGCGGCCGAACCTCTACCGCGTTCTGTTGCTCAACGACGACTACACCCCTATGGAGTTCGTGGTTCATGTGCTCGAGCGCTTCTTCAACAAGGACCGTGAGGCCGCGACCCGGATCATGCTGCATGTCCATCACCACGGAATCGGCGAGTGTGGCGTCTTCACCTACGAGATCGCCGAGACAAAAGTGACGCAGGTCATGGACTTTGCCCGCAAACACCAGCATCCTCTCCAATGCGTGATGGAGAAAAAGTGACCAGGAGGTACTTCCCGATCAGGAACCGGCGGCCAGGCCGGGAAGTTGATGCCGGCAATGGCGGATGGCGGCGATGACCGAGCCCAAAAAGACGTTTGAGGATCGAGACGATCAAGGATTGTGACGACCAAGGCCTGGGGGCCCATCTGGAAGACATGAGACACTGATGCCCACATTCTCGCGCAGCCTCGAACAGTCGCTTCACCGGGCGCTCGCGCTCGCCAACGAGCGGCACCATGAATATGCGACGCTCGAGCATCTGTTGCTCGCGCTGATCGATGACCAGGACGCCGCCGCCGTGATGCGGGCCTGCAATGTCGATCTCGACAAGTTGCGGCGCGATCTCGCGGCCTATGTCGAATCCGAGCTCGAGAATCTGGTCACCGAAGGCGCCGAGGATTCCAAGCCGACCGCCGGGTTCCAGCGCGTGATCCA
>DATBBS010000371.1:0-5594 GCA_036270895.1 Xanthobacteraceae bacterium | reverse complement strand
GATGTATTTGAGCTGCGGCCGGTCGACCAGCGCCTCGTAGAACTGCGCGTCCTCGCTCGCCGAATTGCCGAATACGTATTTGACCCCGCAGGCGATGAGCTGCTCGGCGAAGCAGGCGCCGCCGGTGCCCTGGAAGGATTTTACGGCGCCACCCGCGGCGCTCGCCGCCGCCGCCGGAACCGTGGCCGCCGCGGCGGCGGGCGCGGCCGGCGCCGCGCTCTGCGCCAGCGCCACCGAGGAGACGGAGCTCAGCACCGATTGGGCAGCCGTCGCCGTGAGGCCCGCCTTGGCGAGGCCGCGCGCGAAGCCGCGCCGCGACAGCGAATGGTTGAGATATTTTGCGACCAGCTCGCGCATGAAGATGCCTCGATTGTTGTGCGTTATTGGTTCGGCTGACGTTATTTCGGCGGCGCGGCCGGCTTCACGTTGGGCCCGAAATCGGTGGCGAGATAATCGGTCATCAGGGTGATCTCTTCCGGCGTGTAGAGCCCGCCGCGTCCGATCATGCGATAGATCGTCGCCTCCCAGGCGCGCCGCTCCTGGCGCTGGTCGCGGAACATCGCGTCGGTGTGGCACTGGAAACACTTGCTCATGACAGCGTCGCGGCCCGGATTGGGCGCGTCCGCCGGCTGCTGCGCGGCGGCGGTGGCGACGAAGATGAGCCCGCCCAGCAGGCCGCCGAACACGGCGCCCCATTGGCCAGGCAGGGTCCGACGAAGAATCATTGGCGTGTCTCTCCCGACATTGCGTGGGCGCGGATGTTAATGCAGGACGCCCGGCGATTCACCAGGATTCGCACGCGCGCCGGGATATAATCCGCAGTGTCGGCGATATGGTTTACGAGTTGTATGCACATGAACGAACACGTTTCGGCTTTGCCGCCGCGCGCCGATCTGGGCGGCGTGCGCATCGAGCGGATCGAGACGATCCCGTTGCGCGTCGAGCTCGATCGGCCGGCCGCCGGCTCGACGCTGCGGCTCACCCACCGCGCCACCATCGTGACGCGTGTCCATACCGATACGGGACCGGTCGGCGAATGCTTCAACGGCAATGACGACGAGCTGCAACACCAGATCATCCGCATGATCCATGACGAGATGGAGCCGCGCCTCGCAGGCCGGCCGGTGGCGGGCGTGTCGGAGGCCTGGGAGCTGATGCGGGTCTCGACCGCGCCGTTCCTGCGCGACCGCCGCGTGGCGCTGCGCGCCATGGCGTTGATCGACAGCGCCTTGCATGATGCCGCCGGCAAGCTCGCCCAGATGCCGTTGCACCTGATGTGGGGCAGTGCGCGCGTCGAGGTGCCGGTGGTGGCGCTGGGCGGCTACTACCGCGACCAGCACGACCTGGAAGGCCTCGCCGAGGAGGTTGCCGAGCTCAAGGGTGCGGGCATCGGCGGCCTCAAGATGAAGGTCGGCGGCCGTACGCCGGCCGAGGACGCGATGCGCGCGCAGGCGGTACGGCGCGCGGGCGGCGATGATTTCATCCTGGCCTGCGATCCCAATCAGGCCTGGACACGCCAGCAGGCGATCGACTTCGCCCGGCGCACGGCCGATCTCAAGCTCGCCTGGCTCGAGGAGCCGTGCCGGTGGGACAACGATCGGCGTGAGCTCGCGGCCGTGCGCGCCATCACCGGCGTTCCGATCAGCGCCGGCCAGAGCGAACTGTCGCGCTTCGGCGCCCGCGACCTGATGATCGCGGGCGCGATCGATATCTGCAATTTCGACGCCAGCTGGGGCGGCGGCCCGACCGAATGGCGGCGGGTCGCGGCGCTGGCGAGCTGTTTCGATGTCGCCATGATGCAGCATCTCGAGCCGCAGATCGGCGCCATGCTGGTCGCGGGCGCGATCAACGGCGCCTATTGCGAGGTGATGCTGCCGTGGCGCGATCCGTTCTTCTACCGGCTGATCGCCGATCAGACGCCGTTCCGGAACGGCGCGTACCGGCTGCCGGCGCGGCCCGGATGGGGGATGGCGCTGGACGAGGATTACATCTCGCATTGCCGCCGAAGCTGACCGGCGCGCGGCCGCGTCGCGCTCACCGCGCGCGTCGCTGTCCCGTCTTGGCGGCGCCCGGCAGCACCAGCCTGGCGGGCGGCTGGCCGCGCACCAGCGCGACGATCTTGCCGGCGAAGTCGGGGCCGGCGAGATCGGCGGCGGTGAGCAGCGGCCTCTCTTCGGCGCCGAACAGGCTTTTGACGAAGCCCAGGCGCTGCGCGATCTCCTGCGCGGTCGCCTGGTCGGGCTCGACATAGCAGTGCGCCGCGCAGTTCGCGATCATGCCGTCGGCATTCGGATAGACGGCGCGCATGTCGGCGCTGCTCGCGAAGAACATCCACGGCCGCACGCCGAAGTCCGGGCCGAAGTCGACCGCCTGCTCGACGGTGCCCATCGGGCCGAGGCGGGCAAGCTCGTCGAGAAACAACGTGACGGTGGATCCGCGCGATATCGCCTTGTCGCGGCTGAGAGCCGCGATCGTCTGCCCGACGATGGTCCGCAGCACCACGGCGTAGCGGTCGATGTCGCGGCGATCGACGCATAGATAGAGCGTGGCGCGGCGGCGCAGATCGCTCGGCGTCCAGTCCGAGCGGTCGCTGAGACCGGCGATCGGCGGCGAGCGCCAGACGTCGAGCTCGCCGAGGAGACGCCCGACCAGCGCGTCGCGCTTTGCGGCGTGCAACTCGCGCAGCGCCGCGCCGTGGCGCACGAGCTCCCGATGTGGCGAGCGGGAGAGCGTCGCCACCCAGGCGTCCAGCTGGTTGCCCGAACAGGCGAGCCGGGCGAGCACGCCGCCCATGTGGCGGCGCTCCGGCGCTTCGTTGAGCGCGACGTCGTAAATCGCCGGAGCCACGAAATTGCGTGCCTCCTCGTCGGGACCGTTGCGGCCGGTCAGCAGGTCGGCCAGAAGATGGGCCTCGTTCCAGGCGGCGGCCGGATCGTGGCCGACGGCGTCGAGCGGGTTGTAATGCATCGAATGATCCGCCAGGGCGGGCGCGAAGGCGATGATCCTTCCGACCTCCTTCTGCCGCCATCGCGCGGTGGCGTGGAACGCCTTGCCGTCGACGTCGATCACCACCGCTCCGGTCACGAGCTGGGACAGGTTCTGCGCGATCTGGCCCTGGCGTGCGCTCGAAGACGCCGGCGCAAGCGTGACCAGGGCGTGGCTGTTTTCGTAGACGTGATCGCGCTCCGTTCCGGCGAACAGCCCGAGCGAGAGGGCGGCTGGCGTGGCCTGGGCGGCGGCGGGCTCCGCGGGAATGAGCCACGATCGCTCGATGAACTGCAATGACTCCAGCGTCTGGTGTTCCTCTTCGTTCAGCGTCGCGTCGAGCGAGAGCGCATCGCGCCAGGCGCGCCGCAACGCCTCGAAAGCATCCGGCGCCGGCTGCGCGAAATCGCCGAACAGGGTCCGCAGCCCGGTTTTGAGCAGATTGCGCCGCGTCGCCGTCTCGAAGCCCGGCGCCATGATGTGGCAGCGGCCGTCGTTCCACACGATCGGAAGCCGGGTGCGCAACGCGGCGTTACGGTCGAACTCGCCGAGCTCGCACAGCAGGTCCATGGCGCGCAGGATCGCCCGGTCGCGGTCGGTCAGCTCGCTGAGCCGCCGCTTGAGCAGGGCCTTGCGCAGCGCATTCTCGGTGGCGAGCCGGGTCAATGCAGGGTCGCCGCCAGTCCGCACGATGAGTTCGGCCGCGGCGGTGAATTCCTCCGGCGGCAGGAAGGCGCAATCGTTGACCGTCACCACGGCCTCATGGGCGCCATCGGCGTAGAAACCCGCGATCTGGCGCAGCCGCTTGACGCGAAGCCCGGCAATCCGCGCCGTGCGCCCGGCGGGCTCGTCGGGCATGCGCTCGGACGCGCGCGATCGCGCCGCGGCGCGGCGAAGCTGCGGCTGCAATGCGGGCCGACGTCCCGTCAGCGAGGGAATTCCGCCGCGAATGGCCGCGAGAATGCGGGCGAACATCGTCGCCATGTCACCCCCATGAAGCCGTTGGCCGATTATGGTCGAATCCCGACGGCGATTGCCACAAGAAAGCTGGATAATTCCGGCGCGCCCCCCGCGACATTCGATCGAGCGCCATGCGCGCCAGTGACGCAACGAAACGCGTGGCCAAAGCCGCAATGGCCGATCTACACTCCGCGCCTTTCCGATTGCGGCCGGTCCCGGCCGCACTCACCGTAGGGACATCGCGCACATGCTTCGGACTGCCTTGCGGCTTTTTATCGTCACGCTGGCCCTCGTGGGCGCCGGGCCTCCGGCCCACGCCGCCTATCCGGACCGGCCGATCACCCTGATCGTGCCCTTTGCGCCCGGCGGGCCGACCGACATCATCGCGCGCATTCTGGCGACCGCGCTCGGCCAATCGCTCGGCCAGCAGGTGATCGTGGACAACCGAGGGGGCGCCGCCGGCAATATCGGCATGGCCATCGCGGCGCGCGCGGCGCCGGACGGCTACACGCTGCTGCTCACCTCGACCGCGATCGCGGTCAATACCGCGCTGTTCAAGAACCTGCCCTACGATCCGTTCAAGGACTTCGTGCCGATCTCCGAACTGGTCGCGGCGCCCAACGTGATCGTCGTCCACCCCGATTCCGGGATACGTTCGATCGCCGAGCTGGTCGCGCGCGCGAAGGCCGAGCCGGGCGCCTTCAACTATGCGAGCCCGGGCGCCGGCACCAAGTCGCATCTCACCGGCGAGATGCTGAAACTGCGTGCCGGCATCGAGATGGTCCACATCCCCTTCCGCGGCGCCGGTCCGGCCGCCCAGGCGGTGCTCGCCAAAACCACGCAGGTCGGATCGGTGGCGCTGCCGGCCGCGGAGCCGCTGGTCCAGGGAGGGCAGCTCCGCGCGCTCGCCGTGACCGGCACCAAGCGCTGGTTCTCGCTGCCGGACGTGCCGACCATGATCGAGTCGGGTTTTCCGGGTTTTGTCTCCGACACCTTCAATGCGCTGTTCGCGCCCGCCGGCACGCCGCCCGAGATCGTGGCGCTGCTGGTGAAGGAGAGCCGCGCGGCCTTCGAGCGGCCGCAGGCGATCGAGCAGGCGCATCGCGCCGGCTTCGAGATCACCGCCGGCACGCCGGAGCAGCTGGGCGCGCGCGTCGCGGCGGAAATCCCGATGGTGAAGGAGCTGGTGGAGAAGGCGGGGATCAAGTCCGAGTGACCATGCGAGTGAGACGGGAGCCGATCCGTTGCGCGTGACCCGACGAGCCATGCTTTGTCTGGGCGGCGCAGCCGCGATCGCCCCCGCGTGGCCGGCCGCCGCCGATGACTGGCCGTCGCGGCCGATACGGCTGGTGGTGGGAACGGCGCCGGGCGGCAGCCCCGATATCATCGGCCGCATTCTCGGCGAGAAGCTCGCCGACCGCCTCCGCGCCGCCGTCGTGATCGAGAACGTCACCCAGGGCGCCGGCGCGGTCGCCTATCAGACGGTGTCGAAATCCCCGCCCGACGGGTACACGATGGGCATCCTCACCGCCGGCTTTCCGCCGCAGGCGGCGCTGCGGCGGAAAAGCCTCGCCTATGATCCGGTCGAGGGGTTTTCCTTCGTGACCATCCTGTGCGGCTATCCGATGGTCTATGCGGTGGCGCCGGAT
>DATBBS010000370.1:0-5660 GCA_036270895.1 Xanthobacteraceae bacterium | reverse complement strand
TTGGGCCAGCATGCTGCTGCGCATGTATGGGCGCTGGGCCGAGCAGCACGGCTACAAGGTCGACTATCTCGAGGAGACCGCCGGCGAGGAGGCCGGCATCAAGTCGGCGACCATCGAGATCAAGGGCCGCAACGCCTTCGGATGGCTCAAGAGCGAAACCGGCGTGCATCGCCTGGTGCGCATCTCGCCTTTCGATTCGAATGCGCGCCGCCACACCTCGTTCGCGAGCGTCGGGGTCTTCCCGGTGATAGATGATCGCATCGTCATCGACATCAAGGAATCCGACGTGCGCACCGACACGATGCGGTCCGGCGGCGCCGGCGGTCAGCACGTCAACAAGACCGAATCGGCGGTCCGCCTGACCCATATTCCGACCGGCATCGCGGTCGTCGTCCAAGCCGAGCGTTCGCAGCACAAGAACCGGGCGGCGGCCTGGAAGATGCTGCGCGCGCGGCTGTACGAGCGGGAGCTCAAGAAGCGCGAAGAGAAGGCGGCGGCCGATCAGGCCGCCAAGACCGATATCGGCTGGGGCCACCAGATTCGCTCTTACGTGCTGCAGCCCTACCAGATGGTCAAGGACCTGCGCACCGGCGTATCCACCTCGAATACCGGCGCGGTGCTCGACGGCGACCTGGACGAATTCATGCAGGCGGCGCTGGCCCAGAAGGCGTTCGGAACGGAGCCGGTCGAGGTCGAGGACGTCGAGTAGCGCCAGCCGGCGGCTTTTTCTACTTGATCGGCAGGTCGGAATAGACCTGCTGGCGGGTGACATAAAAGCGGATCGCGAATAACCCGCCGGCGATCAGCGCATATGTCATGGCGGCGCCCCAGAGCCCGGCCACGGGCGTCAGCACGCTGTTCAGCGCCGCCGACGCCAGCGCTCCCGTCAACGCGATGGCCGCTATCTCGGAATCCCGATTGAGCGCGAGCAGCGCGTATGCGTAAGCATCCGCGGCGACCCGCAACAGCGTCGCCGCCAGGATCACCCAAAAAATGGCGAGGTTTTCCCTCAACAAGGGTCGACCGAGAAACGGCAGCATCAGCGGGGTGACGACCGCGATGCCCGCGCAAAGCAGCAGCGCCCAGGCCCCGATCTCGATCTGCAGACGGTGCTCGAGGGCATGAAATTCGGATTTGTTGGTTTTTCGCCCGGCGGCGAGCAGCGGCGCGATCTGCGATTGCAGCATGGTGACTGCCGTGAGCGAGTGCATCACATTGGCGATCGACCAGAAAAAAGTATAGACGCCGGTCAGCTCCAGGCCGAGGAACATCGAAATCAGAAAACGGTCGGCGAACATGCCGATGGTCGTGCTGACGTCCCTGAGATAGAGCACCCGGCTGCCGCGAAACTGCTGGAGAAATATTCCCGTTTGCGGCCGCATGTGGCGCCACCGGCCTCCGGGCACGAGCAGGGCGAGCAGGATCATCGAGTTGAGTCCGAGAGTCGCGATCCAGCCTGTCAGGAGGGCGTCGAGCGTGCGGGTTTGCGGATAGGCAAGGCCGACACCGATGACCAGCAATGGCCAGAAACCGGCGCGCAAAAATGTGAGGCCGTTCGACAGGAAAACCCGTCGGCGCGCGATCAGCATGTCCGACGCTTCCGAGCCGAGATTTTCCAGCATCAGGATCAATCCCGCGAGCACCGCGAGCCGGAGCGGGACGGGCTCTCCAAGCAGCAGGTCGATCGCGAGAGCGAGCGGCAGCACGATCAGGTGGATGGAAAGCGTCAAGCCGGAGCGGAACGCCATCAGCGGCAGAGCCTGCGCGCTGGGCAGATCGACGATCTTGCGGTTGATCCAGTCCGTCATGCCGAGCCCGGCGAGGGCCGGCACGATGGTGGTTCCGGCGACCAGCAGACCGTAGATGCCGAGGTCGGCCAGCCCGAGATAGCGTGCCGTGTAGATGGCGAGGAGGAATTTCGCGACCGTAATGCTGGCGCGCATCACCAGCAGGCTGACCTGGGTCAGGAGCCGCTGCCGCCAAAACACGGGGCCGGCCGCATCCGCTCGGCGGTCAGCCGGCAGAATGGTTGGCCCGGGCCAGGATTGCGATGCCATCCTCGATCAGTGCTCGCAGGCCTCGTGAGCGCTCTTCGGTCGGCCGGACCGAGGGGCGAAGCGCAATGCGTGTCGGCAGCCCCAGGCAAGGCTGCGGAATGCAGCGCTGATCCCGTGTGCAGCTTTAGTGTTAACGAAAGGTTAGCGACCCGCGCCGCATATAAAATCATCAATCAATTCAGTGTAAGAGCGTGCTCAATCTCGCGGTTTGACGGGCCAGGGTGGATCCCATGATCGTCTGTAACGTAAGAACGCTTCGCGCGTCGATCACCGGTGTCCAGCGCTATACTCTCGAAATTCTCAAGCGCTTGCCCGGCACCATCCGCACCGTTGAGCCGCCGCAGGCGATGAGCGGGCAATTGGGGCATGTCTGGGAGCAGGCCGTGCTGCCGCTGCGCGCGCGCGGCCACCTTTTATGGAGTCCCGCGGGCACCGGTCCCGTCGCTTTCGCGAATCAGATCGTCACGGTGCATGACATCGCGCCGCTCGATTGTCCGGAGGGTTATTCGCCGGCATTCCGCCGCTGGTACGGTTATCTGTGGCGCCACCTGTTGCCGCGCGTGCGCGCGCTCATCTCGGTTTCCGAATTCACCAAGCGCCGCCTGATCGAGGAATTCGGCCTGCCTGCGGATTCCATCCACGTCACGCCGCTGGGCGTCGACCATGCACGGTTCTTTCCGCAGCCGGCGGACAAGGTTCAGGCGTTGCGCCGCAAGCTCGCGCTGCCGGAGAATTTTGCGCTTTTTGTCGGCGCCATCTCGGCGCGCAAGAACATGGTCCGCCTCCTCGAAGCATGGAACCAACGCCGACAGGGGGATTTTCATTTGGTCATCGCGGGCGGCAGCGGCATCACCCATGTCCACGCCGGCACGAACCTGCCCACCCTTCCGCCCAACACGCGCCTGCTCGGCAAGGTCGACGACGATGATCTCCCGACCCTGCTGACCGCAGCCCGCGTCTTTGCATATCCATCGCTGTATGAGGGGTTCGGCTTGCCGCCGCTCGAGGCCATGGCATGCGGCACTCCCTGCGTCGTCGCCAATGTGGCGGCGTTGCCCGAGGTGACGGGGCCCGCCGCATTGCAGGTCGACCCGCTCGACGTCGCGGGGATCGCCCGAGCGCTCGACAAGCTCCTCACCGATGATGCTCTGCACACACAGCTGCGCGCCAAAGGGTTGCGGCACGCGGCCGGCTTCACCTGGGACAAAACCGCCGCGACGACCTACGACGTGCTTGCGCGCCACGCCGGCTGATCGGCGCGGGCGGATTGCCGCCGGGGACGCGCGTGCGGCGCTTTGCGGATGTGGCGGCGGCTTTGTTCGGTGAGCCGGATCAGGTTCGCGCGGAATGCGTCTACTGGAAGCTTCCCAACCGGATTCCGGCGCGCAGGAATTTCTGCGGATCGACCGCCTCGCCATCGACGCGGGTCTCATAATGCAGATGAGGACCGGTGGACCGGCCGGTCGAGCCGAGCCGGCCGACGATCTGGCCGATCTTGATGGTCTGTCCGGCCGTGACGTCGATCTCCGACAAATGCCCGTAACGGGTCGCGAGACCGTTGCCGTGGTCGACCTCGACCAGCCGGCCGTAGCCGCCATTCCAGCCAGCCAGCGTGACGGTGCCGGAGGCGGTGGCGCGGATCGGATCGCCCGGCGTGCCGTGGAAATCGATTCCCGTATGCATGGCGGGCCGCCCGAGGAACGGATCGATGCGCACCCCGAAGCTCGACGTGGTGTCGATCTCGCCGGCGACGGGCTTGCGGATCGGCACCGCGCTCATGGTCCGAGTGAGCTTGTCGGCCTGCGCGCGCGCCACGTTGACGCGGTAGAGCTGGCGCTCGAATGGGGTGGCCGAGGAAGCGAGCCGGTAGGGCACGAACGGGCCGCCGCTCGGCGGGTCCGACGCGCCGCGGCCGAGGCCCAGCTCCGCCAGCACGCCGCGCATCCGCTTGACGCGGCTATCGTAGCTTTCCTCGAGCGTGTTGAGCGAAGAGGTCTGGCGCGCCTCGACCCGGTCGAGCGAGTCCTGCAGGTGCGCGAGGACGCCCTCCATGCCGCCGCCCGTCGCGCCCGTGCGGCGGCTCGCCGAGGCCGCACCCCGCGATTCGAAGCGGGCGTCGCGATCCGGCGGCGCGGTGAAGATTGCTCTGTCGCTGATCGGGGATGGTTTGGGCATTGCGGCGGGCGTCTCGCCGGGGCTCGCGCCACGCGCGCTCGGCTTGATCGCGCCGGTGGTGGACGGATCGGCCAGAACGCTCAGCGAGGAAGCGCGCGATTCGAGCGCGGCCTGCCGCTTGAAGAGCTGGTCGAGCCGACGCTCGAACTGGTCCTGGTCGAGCAGCTGGCGGCTGGTCACGCGGTCGACTTCCGCGCGCATGTCCGAGATGCGGTCCTCGTAGGCGAACTGCATCTCCGCCTGGCGCGCGATCAGCCGCGCCAGCACATCGTCGTGGAAGGCGAAGTAGGTCGCCGTCACCGCCGACCAGCCCGCCATGATCACCACCGTGCCGACGCAGGTCCAGAATGCGACCGGCCCGATTCGCACCTGCCGTCCGGCGTGACCGAGCGTGTAGTCCTTGCGCGGGGCAGCGCGGTGGACTTGGCCGGACGGATGTCGCCGCGCAGCGGCGGGATCCGCCCTGTGGGACTCTTCGTGGGGGGTGTGGCGGTGTGAAGGACGCTGCGCGAGACGTTCGTCGTCACGCGTGCCGTGAGCTTGCCTGTGTGGCTCGGCCGCTCGCTGATGGGACGCAGACCGTTGCGACATCGACGCTCCCGCGCCATGCCCGCGATCGGGCAGCCAGCGCCTGTGGCGGCGAATTTGGTCGCGACGTGGTTAATTTTCAGCAAACGGCGGCCGATCGGGCGCCGCCGCTACAGGGCCTTGGCGGCGGCCAGAACCTCCTCGGCATGGCCTTCGACCTTCACCTTGGGCCAGATCCGGGCGATCAGCCCGGCCTTGTCGATCAGATAGGTCGCGCGCGTGATTCCCATGTAGGTCTTTCCATACATGGATTTTTCGCCCCACACCCCGTAGGCGTCGAGCATCTTATGGGTCTCGTCGGAGGCGAGCGGGATGGCGAGGCCGTATTTGGCCTTGAACTTGTCCTGCGCCGTCACGGGATCGGCCGACACGCCCAGCACGGCCGTGCCGGCCTTGGCGAAAGCCGCGGCCATGGCCGAGAAAGCCTTGGATTCGACCGTGCAGCCCGGCGTGTCGGCGCGCGGGTAGAAGTAGACGACCAGGTTTTGTCCCTTGAAGTCCGCCAACGAGACGGTTCCACCCCCGTCGCGCGGCAGGCTGAAGGCCGGGGCCTTGGTTCCAGGGGCGAGTGAGGGCCGCATATGCCTTCCTTTCGACTCTTTCGCACGGTCATTCTAGGCCGGCCTGAAGGTTTGGGGAGGGGCGCCGGTTGGTCAAGGATTTTCGATCAAATCCTTGATCGTCCTTGGGGATGCGTCCCGACCTGTGGCACCATGCGGCAGACAGGCGGGGGATGCCGATCCGGCATGAGGGACTGCATCAATAATCCAAGGCTTGCGGCGCTGCGCGGCCTGGAAGAATGCCTGCTGTCGCACCACCGTGCGACGCCCGCCGATTCGC
>DATBBS010000369.1:0-39347 GCA_036270895.1 Xanthobacteraceae bacterium | reverse complement strand
CCGCGATCATCCATCGCGAGGGCACGGCGCGGGATTTCGCCGACATGATCGTCGACGGCTTCGACGAGATGATCGAGCAATGCCGCGACCAGCCGCTGGTGATGACGCTGTCGCTGCATCCCTTCGTGATGGGGCAGCCCTTCCGCATGCCGTCGTTGCGCAAGGCCTTGACGCATTGCGTGAAGCATCCGAAGCGCGACCGGGTGTGGTGGACCACGCCGGGCGCGGTCGCCGACGCCTGCTACGCGCTGCCGGCCGGAACCATCCCGGGCGCGGGCCCCAACGACTGAAGGACCCGCACGCGCCTTATTCCGTCTTCATTCCGTCTTGGCGTCGTCGACGCCCGCTCCTTCCGGCAGGGCGAGCAGGCCGGTGAGGTCGCGCACGCTCTTGAGGCTTTCGATCGACGACAGGCATTTGCCCAGCTTCTGGGTCCGCTCGCTGCCGGCAAAAGGCTCCATGTTCTCCTGGAGCTTGGCGGCGAGGTCTTCGTCGGAGAAGGGATGCCTGGGATGGCCCGGAAAGGGCTTGGCGTCGCCGCGGACGACCGTGCCGTCGTCGAGCTCGATCTCGACACGTCCGAGATAGCCGGCCTCCGCCCGCTTGTGCTTGCCGCCCGCGATGGTACCGAGCTCGGGATCCGGCGCAGCCGTCACCTTTTCGGCGACGAAACGCTGGCGTCTGGGCTCGAGCACGCGCGAGGGCGCGAAGCTGTCGGTGCGCACGAAGCCGTCGAGCACCGCCGCCGCCACGATATAGGGCAAGGAATGATCCGCGGTCTCGCGCGAGATCGGCGCATAAGGAGCCTTGCGGATTTTCACCAGGTGGTCGTAGGCGCCCTCCTCGGCGAACACCCTCACCTGCTTGATGCGCGCGAGGTCGCCCACCTTCTGGCGCGCCTCCAGCGCCGCCTGGATGGCGCTCTGGGCGAGCGAGCCGACCGGCCAGCGTTTCATATAGGTCTCGGCGATGCGCGACAGCGGGCGCTTGGCGGCGAAGCGCTCCTTCAGCACCGGAATGCTTTCTTCGCTCTTGTTGGCGAGCTTCTGGATAAAACCCTGCTTGCCGACGAAGGGCCGCACCGCGCCCTCCACCCCGACCTGCGCCAGCAGGCAGGCCTGCAGCGCGTTGCGCACGGCGTCGCTGCCGTTGAAGCGCTTCCACATGGTGAGGTCGCCGCGCCGGTTGAGATCGCCAGACTCGATCTCGTCGCTGGCGAAATGCGGCACCACGGTCATCGCCAGGGCCTCGCGCGCATGATCGGCGTCGAGGCCGAGCACGCGCGCGATCGCGCAGGCCGCGCCCAGCGCGGTGAGGTTGGTGTAGTCCCAGCCGCCCGGCGCGGTCGAGAAGGCGTCGAAGGCGCCCGCCACGACCTCGTAGCCGACCGCCAGGGCGGACAGAAGCTGCGCGCCGCTCGCGTTTGCCCATTCGGCCGCCACGATCACGCCCGCCACCATGTCGCTCGGATGGCCGCTGTTGCGCCGGCCCACGAAGAAATCGTTGTAGTCGTAGCAGCGCAGCAGCACCCCGTTGGTGAGCGCCGCGATGTCGGGCGTCGAGCGCCGCGCGCTCCCCCAGATCACGCAGCCGCCGCTCGCCGGAAACCGATAGGCATGCCGGCGCGCCGCCTGGGCGGCCGCATGGGTCAGCGCCCCCATGGAGACGGCGAGCGAATCGAACAGCACCGCTTTTGCGGCGCGGCTCGTGCGCGCGTCGAGGCGATCCGGCACATTGGCCGCAAAATCGGCGAGCAGCGCCGCGACCTCGTCCTGGTCGGCGGAAAGAGCAGCGGTGGCCATGGGTTAGAGCCTTCTTCTGACGGTAAGCGAGAACCAGTTAGCGGCTTTTTTTGAAGCCAAATGAGAGCCGCCGCGAGGTCGGCGGGCTCTCTCTCCGCGAGCGGGACGAGGTTGCGGCGCGCGGCATTCCAATCGCGACACGTTGTCGGGTTTCACACCGCGACGTGCGGCTGGCCCTGGCGGACTTTCGCCGCGTCGAGCGCCGTCTCGGCGAAGGCGCCGTCCTCAGGCAAGATGAAGGACGCGGAGCGCACGCTCTGCGCCGCCTGCTCGAGACCGGGCGGGCGGGCGCCCTGCCCGACCGCCTGCGCGGCTTTGCGCAGCCGCAGCCGCGCCATGATGATGGCATTGTCGGTCGAGACCAGGTTCTCCTTCGAGCGGTCCTGCATCAGGCCCATGCTTTCCTGCACCGAGGCGTCCTGCATGGCGAGGCCCTTGATGCCGTTGTAGCTGCGGCCGGCCTCCTGGGCCTCGCGATCCATCAGGTAATTGTTGTGGCGGTTGGCGACCGGCTGGAAGGTGCCGGGAATGAGCTCGGCATGCACGCCGCCGCCGCGCCGCATGGTGTCGAGCTCCTCGTCGGTCAGCGCACGCACCGGATGGAAGGTCATGGTCCAGGCCATGTGATTGGTATCGTCCATCGGCACCCAGGCATGGCCGTTGAGCGCGTTGCCCTTGTAGGGCGGGATCAGCGTGTACCAGGGCATGAGCCACTGGGTCACCCGCCAGTAATGATAGCCCGGGTCGGCATTGCGGCGCGCCCCGATCAACAGCCCGCCCGGCGACTCGAGGATGTCGAACACCGTGTTGGTGTTGCGGGTGTGCTTGGCGCCGTCGGTGTTGCGATGGAGCGGATCGCGGTCGAGATCGTAGCGATGCAGGAACGAGACGTGGCTGGAGTCGATGCCGCCTTCCATCGCCTGCAGATAGTTGCATTCCTGCCAGCGCTTGGAGATGTAGACATGCGACGACGGCAGGTGCACCCATTCGAAGCACGGCGCCGGCGGCTGCTCGGCGGGCGGGCCCATATAGGCCCAGATCACGCCGCCGGCCACGACCGTCGGATAGGATTTCAGCTTGATCTTCTGCGCAAACCCGCTCGATGCCGGCTCGGACGGGACGTCGATGCATTGACCGGTCACGTCGTATTTCCAGCCATGGTAGCAGCAGCGCAGCCCGTTCTCCTCGTTGCGGCCGAACCACATGGAGACGCCGCGATGGGCGCAGAACTCGTCCATCAGCCCGATGCGGCCCTGGGTGTCGCGGAAGGAGATCAGCCGCTCGCCCAGGAGCTGGACACGCACCGGCGGGCAATTCGGCCGCGGCAGCTCCTCCGCCAGCATGGCCGGGATCCAGTAGCGGCGGAAAAGCTCGCCCATCGCGGTCCCGGGCCCGGTCCTGCACAGATATTCGTTCTGTTCCTGGGTGATCATGGTCTCGATCCCGTCCGTCAGTTCCTGGGCTGGTATTTTCCGAGCTTGCGCACGGCTTCGTCGGCGAATGAATTGTCGACCACCTGATCGACCGAAATACGCCCGCTCACGAGGTTGCGCTCGCGGAAGAATTCATAGTCGTTCTTCAGGCTGGCCGCATTGACGCGGCCGTCCGGATTGGCGGCGAACGGCGTCATCGTGCGGTAGGCGGCCGGATCCTTGATGTTGGTGTATTCGTTGAGGATCGCGATGATCCCGTCGGCGCCCGGGCCGGCAAGCCGGCCATCCTTCAAGGCATCGTTGTAGTCGCGCAACGCCCGGATGTAGGCGTTCATGAATTTCTGCGCGACCGCGCGCTGCTTGATGAATTCATCGGAAAAAAGCACGACCGCCGTCTGCTGGCCCGGATAGATGGTGTCCTTGCTGCCGCGGACCGCGAAGCCGCCCTGAATCGCCCGCGTCACCGTCGGCTCGTTGGTGATGCAGGCATCGATGCCCTTGTTCTTGAACGCGGCCAGCATCTCGGGAAAGCCCATGTAGACCACGTTGACGTCGCCGAATTTCAGGCCGCCCTTCTTGAGCGCCTCGTTGAGCGAGGACTCCGAGCCGCTGCCCTGCGCGCCCGTCGCGATGTTCATGCCCTTGAGATCGGCCAGCGACTTGTAGCGCCCGCTGTCGGCCAGATCCTTGCGCACCAGCAGCGTCGAGTATTCGTAGCCGTCCGTGACCGAGGCCTTGTCGGCCACGATCTTCATGTTGATGCCGCGCTCCACCGCGTTGTAGAGCCCTGCCGCCACGGTGCCGCCGCCGACCTCGAGCTGCCCGGTGCCGAGCGGGGCGATCATCTTCGCCGCCGAGGCGAACGGCGTCATCGTCACCGCGATGCCCTCGTCGCGGAAATAACCCTTCTTGTCGGCGATGAAGAAGCCGGCGTCGGAGCTGACATTGGTCATGCCGACACCCACGGGCGTCTGCGCCGCCGCCGCCGAAAGGCCGGCGCCCAGCGCCACAAGAAGAAGCACGGCCAATTTCATCGGAACCTCGCTTACCGGCTGCGCTAGTTTCAGCCAAGTTGCGGGCATGTCAACCGATCGGCCATGCTCCGCACGCATGCGTCATCGCCGCAGCAGGTCCGGTTGCGCCACAAGGGGTTTGCGGGACCGTGACATTTCGCGGAAGATGCCCGTGACCGACGACAAGGACCGCCATGGACGCGATGGAACCCGATCTCAGCACGATTCCCGGCCGGCGCATCGGCCACTACCGCAACTCGTCCCGGCGCTCCATCAAGCTCTATGGCCTGGGCAGCACCGGCGCGAGCGTCGCGCGCGCGGTCGGCGAACGCGGGTTGCCCAATGTCGAGGTGAAAACCGGCAGCCGCCCGGTCGGCTGGCGCGACATCGCGGGCGCGCAGCCCGATCCCGCCACCAACATGGTGGTCATCGTCTGCGCGGAAGGCGACGAGGGCCTGTTCCGGCCGGAACGCGAGCGGCCCGATTCCCTCGTCACCTTCGTGCTGCTGCAGCCGCAGGGGAATCTCCTGGTGGTGCGCAATGACAGCGTGTCCGCGGCGCGCGGTTCCACCGACCTCTTCGTCACCACGTCCGATCGCGATTATATCGGCGACCTGATCGACAATCTGGCGAGCTGACGTGCCCGCATCCTCGCCCAGCCTGCCGGCGGTCCGCAACAGCGCGCGCGAGCGGCTGGAGCGGGGCGAGCTCTCGCTCGGCTTCGGCGTGCGCGCCGCCCGCTCGGTCGAGATCGCCAAGGCGATGAAGACGGCGGGCTTCGACTGGCTCTTTCTCGATCTCGAGCACGGCGCGATGTCGATCGAGACCGCGTCGCAGATCGCCATCGCGGCGCTCGACGCGGGAATCGCGCCGATCGTGCGGATTCCCAAGGGCGAGTATTCGCTCGCCACGCGGCTGCTCGACAACGGCGCGCTCGGCATCGTGGTGCCGCATGTCGAGACGGCCGACGAGGCGCGCGAGATCGCCGACCGGCTGCGCTATCCGCCCCAGGGACACCGCGGCGTGTTCTCCAGCATGCCGCATTACGATTACCGGCCGGTCGAGGTCGACAAGATGACGGCCGCCCTCAACGCGGCGAACCTGATCGTCGTCATGCTGGAGACGCCGGCCGCTATCGGCAATGCTGACGCGATCGCGGCGGTCGAGGGCATCGACGTGCTGCTGATCGGCACCAACGATCTCTGCATCGAGATGGGAGTGCCGGGCGACCTCGCGCATGCGAAAGTGTCGGACGCCTACCAGCGCATGGTCGCGGCCTGCCGGCGCCACAAAAAATGGGCCGGCATGGGCGGCGTCTATGAGGAGCCGCTGATGCGCCGCTACGTCGAGATGGGTTGCCGCTTCCTGATGGCGGGCGCGGACCTCGCCTTCATGATGGGCGCCGGGGCGAAGCGGACGGAGTTCTTGCGGGGACTGAAGACGTAGGGCGGCGCCGGGGCAATCCCTGACGCTTGGCTTCCGCCATCATATTGGGCTACCGTCGAACCGTCACTTCAGGGCGTTTTTCAACGATGCGCGCCACCGATGCGGCCCATCTGGGATTGATGCTTTCGGCGATTGCGGTCACCTATCTGGTGCCGTTCGAGCTCCTGTTGCTGTCCTATGTGGTCCTCGGCCCGGCGCACTACTTCACCGAGATTTCCTGGCTGCACGACCGAAAATATTTCCTTCCCCATCGTAGCGTCCCGCTGGGGCTGGCATTCGTGGCGGTGATCGCGGCCCTCATCGACAACGCTTCCTGGTTCGGGTTCGTCATGTGGAGCGCGTTCGTGGTATGCGCCCTGTTCGCCACGGCTGCCGCCAGCGCGGTTCAAGGCTTGATCCTGTTCATAATCGCGGCAGGACTGACGGTCGTCATGTTTGCGAACGGATCGTCGCTTGCCGTGCTCGGCATCCTGCTTCCAACATTGATTCATGTGTCGTTGTTCACTCTCGTTTTCATGACGTTAGGTGCGTACCGGTCGGGCAGCAGGGCGCAGGCCCTGCTCATCGTCGTCTATCTGGCGGCGATCGGGTTGATCCTGGTGATGCCGCCATCGGCATCGATGCAAATTCCGGCCTTCGCGAAAGCCGGGCAGGAGTATTTCGGCAATGTCGCGCCCGCATTGGGAAGGCTTTTCGGGGTTGCGGACCTTCGCCTCGACACGCGGCTCACCAGCCTGCTCGCCTTCGTCTACACCTACCACTACCTCAACTGGTTCATCAAAGCCGACGTCATCCGCTGGGCCGACATCCCAAGGGGGCGACTGGCCCTTGTGGTCGCGGCAAGCGCCGCGTCGACGGCTCTCTATTTCTACGATTACGCGTTCGGCTTCACGGTTCTGCTCGCGCTCAGTCTCGTGCACATCGTCCTCGAGTTCCCGCTCGACAGCCTGGCTTTGCGCCAGCTGGGCGCAGCCATCGGACAGGGCGTGACGCACATGGTTTACCGGCGCACATGACCGGGAACCCTTCGACCGCGGCGGCCGGCCACGCGACCGAGCCCAACGGCCGGAAACGATAATCGTGCTGTTCCCCTCGATCTCCTTCCTGTTCTACTTCCTGCCGTTGTTTTTCGTCGGTTATTGCGTCGCGCCAGGCACCACGGCCAAGAATCTGTTTCTTCTGATCGCGTCCCTTCTGTTCTACGCGTGGGGCGAGCCTCGGTTCGTCGTGGTCCTGATCGCCCAGATCGCGCTGAACTATGGCGCCGCGCTGCTGATCGCGCGGACCAAGGGAAAACGGCGTTTGCTGGCGACAACCGCCGGCATCGCGATCAACCTGCTGCTGCTCGGCGTGTTCAAATATGCCGACTTCGTCATCGGCACGCTCAACGCCGCCTTACCCGCCGGCGGCGGCGCCTTTGCGCTGCCCGGACTCGCGCTGCCGCTGGGGATTTCCTTCTTCACCTTTCATTCAATCTCATACTTGGTCGACGTTCACCGCGGTCACGTCGCCGCCAATCCCAATCCGCTCGAAGTGGCCGTCTATATCGCAATGTTTCCGCAACTCGTTGCGGGGCCGATCATCCGCTATCATACGATTTCCCGCCAGCTGGGACGGCGCCGCCTGACCTTCGGGCGCGCATCGGCCGGCATGCGGATATTCATCATCGGCGTTGCCCAAAAGGTGCTGATCGCCGATGAAGTCGCCCGCATCGCCGAGACGATCTTCGACAAGGTCGGGCAGCCGAGCAGCCTCGAGGCCTGGCTCGGACTGGGCGCCTACACGATCCAGATCTATTTCGATTTTGCCGGTTACTCCAACATGGCGATCGGCCTGGGACTTGCCCTTGGGTTTGCATTTCCGCGAAATTTTCGGCTGCCCTACACCGCAAGCTCGATCACGGATTTCTGGCGCCGCTGGCACATCAGCCTGTCGCAGTGGCTGCGCGACTATCTCTACATCCCGTTGGGCGGGAGCCGCGGATCGACGCTCGAAACCTACCGAAATCTCTGGCTCGTTTTTCTGCTCTGTGGCCTGTGGCACGGCGCGAATTGGACCTTCGTGGTCTGGGGCGCGCATCATGGCTGCCTTCTCGTCATCGAGCGCGCCGGCCTCATGCGCCTGCTCGACCGCACGCCGGCGCCGGTCGCGAGACTTTACGCACTGCTCGCCGTGACGACCGGCTGGGTCTGGTTTCGCGCCCGCGATTTCGACCACGCATTGACATTCTTTGCCAGCCTCGCCGGAATTCATGGCTGGGCCGACGTGAGCGTGTCGACCCACCTCGTTCTCCATCCGGCCACTCTCGCCGCCATGGTGATCGGCATCATTCTGGCCACGGTGCGCATCGACATGGCGCGGGTATTCCGGCTCGCCTCGGCGCGCGCCGCAAGCCCTGCCTATGCGCTGGCGGATACGGTCGCCATCGCGGCCTTCCTCGGCCTGTCGGTGCTCAGCATTGCGGCGGGCTCCTACAGCCCGTTCCTCTATTTCAGGTTCTGACATGGGCTTGTTGGCACGCCATCGGCGACCATGGATCGTCATCGTCCTCTGCCTGTTGGGGGCACCCATGCTGGTCCAGCTGGCAGGAGAGCGCGAAACGGTGTCCGAAGGCGAAGCAAGGATGCTCAGCCCGGCTCCGGCGCTGCCAGGATCGTTGGACAAATTGCTCGCGCTGCCCCGCGATCTCGACCGTTTTCTGAGCGATCACTTCGGGCTTCGGCCCGAGCTCGTGCGCGCGCACGGGCTTCTGCGCTACGCGGTCCTTCTGCCGACCGATTTGCGCGTCCTCATCGGCCGCGAGAACTGGCTGTTCCTCAACGGTGACGGTACGATCGAGCAAGCGACAGGGCGCCTGCTGCGCGCGGCAGCCATCGAAAAATTCGCCGAACGCGCAAAGGCGCTTCAGGCGCGCTTGAATGCGAGCAATGCCCGGTTCCTGATTGCGATCCCGCCCAACAGCGCGACGATCAATCGCTCGCGTTTGCCGGCCTGGGCGGCCGAAAAGCCGTTGGTGTCCGAGTACGATCTCATGATGAAGGCGCTTGCCTCGCGCGGCGTGGCGGCGCCCGACCTGCGGGTCCCGCTGCTCGCGGCCAATTCGATCCGTCCGACATACCGGCGCACCGACACGCACTGGAATAAGCTCGGCGCGCTTGTTGCCTACAACGCGGTCGTCGAAGCTCTCCACGAACCCGATTGGGTGATCGATCCCGATCGCGTGTTGCGCGGATTCGAACCCGTAGCCGGTGGCGATCTCGCCCGGCTGCTCGCCGTCTCCGCCGACGTGACCGATGAGGATGCGAGGATCGATCTCTCGTCCTATCGGCCGCCGACGCCGAGGATCTCCAGGATCGACACACAATCCGAAATCGGCGGCGACCTGATCGAGACGGACCGCCGCGGACCGACGGTGGTGGTCGTCGGCGACTCCTTTACGCAGGGCTTTTGGCAGGATTATTTCAGCCTACATGTGAGCCGTTATGTCTGGATTCACCACGAGCAGTGCGGCTTCGCGGTTCGTGTGGTCGAAGCATATGATCCCGATATCGTTATTCTGGCGCCGACGGAGCGCCAGATGTTTTGCGCGGGCAATTGACGCTTTTGGCGGATAAGCGGACCTCGGCCAGGCCTTATGAGGGACGGCCTAGACCTTCCCCTTCAGGCGGCTGTAGACCTTGCGGGCATTACCCTCGAAGATCTTCTGCTTGTCGGCCGCGCTGAGCCAGGCCACCTGGTCGATGTAGCGCTTGGTGTCGTCATAGTGGTGGCCGGTGCGCGGATCGATGCCCTTCACGGCACCGACCATCTCGGACGCGAACAGGATGTTGTCGACCGGGATCACCTTGGTGAGCAGCTCGATGCCCGGCAGGTGATAGACGCAGGTATCGAAATAGACATTCTTGAGCAAGAGCTCCTCGAGCGGCGGCCGCTTCATGTCCTGCGCCAGCCCGCGATAGCGCCCCCAGTGATACGGCACCGCGCCGCCGCCATGCGGTATGATGAATTTCAGCGTCGGAAAATCCTTGAACAGGTCCGACGTGATGAGCTGCATGAAGGCGGTGGTGTCGCCGTTGATGTAATGCGCGCCGGTGGTGTGGAAATTCGGGTTGCAGGACGCGCTGACATGGATCATGGCGGGCACGTCGAGCTCGACCATCTTCTCGTAGAGCGGATACCAGGACTTGTCGGTCAGCGGCGGCCCGTTCCAGTTGCCGCCGGACGGGTCGGGATTGAGGTTGCAGCCGACGAAGCCGAATTCCGTGACGCATCGCTCGAGCTCGCCGATGCAGGTGCGCGGATCGACGCCGGGCGATTGCGGCAGCTGGCAGACCCCGATGAAATTCTTCGGATAGAGCGCGCACACGCGGTGGATCAGCTCGTTGCTGATCTGCGACCATTCCAGGCTGATGCCGGCATCGCCGATATGATGCGCCATGCCGGACGCGCGGGGAGAAAAGATCGTCAAGTTGGTGCCGCGCTCGCGCTGGAGCTTGAGCTGGGCGCCCTCCAGGCTTTCGCGGATCTCGTCGTCGCCGATCTTGAGTTGCGCCCGCAAGGGCTTCTGCGCAGGGTCCTTGATACCGGCGACCTGGTGCTTGCGAAAGTCGTGCAGCTTCTGCGGCTCGGTGGTGTAATGGCCGTGACAGTCGATGATCATAGGGCCTCGCTGGAATCAATAAGGGGGACTGGCACCTGCAAATCGTCTTGCAAACCGCCTTGCCGCCGGCATGGTAGGGAGGCGGGTCCGTCGTTGTCAAACGCGACGAAACCCCCGAAGCGCCCAGAACCCCATTGCGTCCGCGCAAAGTCGCAATATGGTGTGCGCCACGTTTCACCCAACACCGTTCCAGGGGAACTCCATGGCCGATCTGCCGCGTCTCAATCAAGTCATCAAAGCCTTCGAGCAGGGCCAGACGGCTTTCACCACCTTCTCGCCAGCCGAGATCGAGGCGGCAATCGCTCTCGGGCAGTCGAAATTCGACGGTGTCGTCTACGAGATGGAGCACAATTTCTGGGATGCGCGCGCGCTGCGCGATGCGCTCCAATACATGCTCAACCGGCGCCAGATCGCGCAGGGCGGCTCGCTCGCCCCCGCCGTCACCCCGATGGTGCGCATCCCGCCCAATGGCGGCGAGAAAAACCAGTGGCTCGCCAAGCAGGCGCTCGACCTCGGGGTCTATGGCGTCCTGTGGCCCCATATCAGCACGGTCGACCAGGCCTATAACGCGGTCTCGGCCTGCCGCTACCCGCGCCTGAAGACGGCGCCGCGCTTCGAGCCGGCGGGCATCCGCGGCGACGGGCCGACGACCGCGACGCGCTATTGGGGGCTCACGCAGCAGGAATACTACAAGAAGGCCGGCGTCTGGCCGCTCGATCCCGAGGGCGAGGTGCTGGTCATGCTGATGATCGAGGACACGCTGGCGATCGAGAATCTCGACGACATCCTCGCCAAGGTGCCGGGCATCGGCCTGATCCTGATCGGCGAAGGCGATCTCAGCCAGGAGCTCGGCTTCCCGCGCCAATACGAGCACCCGCAGGTGCTCGATGCCATGTCGCACATCGTCAAGACCTGCAAGCAGCGCAAGGTGGCGGTCGGCCATCCGCATGTCGACTCGACCAATGTGGAGCGCATCCTGGGCGAAGGCTACAGCTTCCTGATGGCGGCGCCGGTGCGCAGCTTCGCGGCGCTCGACAAGGGCCGGCAGCTGGCGAAGCGGGTGTAAAACGCGGGGTCGCGGGGCGCCGCAACGCGCCCCTGCCCTGCCGAAGCCGCCTGGCACGCGTCCGCCGCGACGGCCGCGCCACGAAGCGGCACGACGATTTTCCGGCCGGCCGCGGATAACCGTCCGCCCCGCGACGCCATCGCGCCGTGTCAGATCATCGTCGCGGGCCGATTTACTCCGACCGCCGTCTCGCGAATAATAGGGTCGTCAATCCTCGTTCGGGGGGTTCGAGGGATAATTTTCGGCCACAACAGGAGAATTGGTCATGACGCTTTCCACGCGGATGGTCGCAGCCCTGGTTCTCGCCCTTGCTCCCTGCTCCGTTGCACGCGCACAGGTCACGATCGACGTCGCGAAAATCACCTGTGATCAGTACATACTCTTCAAGGTCACCGATCCGCGGAACATTGCGATCTGGTTGAGCGGCTACTATCACGGCAAGCGCAACGATACGGTTCTCGATACCCAGCAGCTCGCCGCCTATGGCGACAAGGTCAGGAGTTTCTGCCTGCAGAAGCCCCAGGCGACCGTCATGCAGGCCGTCGAATCCCTTTTCGGCGCCCCCAAATAGTTTTCATGGCGCAGTCGCCGCGAGGTCGGGCCGCGCTCGTCGTCGCGGTGGACGACCCCGATTGGCCCAAGGGCAAAACCGGTGCCGATCATGGAAGAGAAGATTCTCGGCGTTTCCGGTCTGCTTGCGGCTGTCGCGGGCATCGTCTTCCTGATTTCACGCCGTCTTTATTTCACCCTGGCGATCGTACTTTCGATCTTGGTGGCCGGTTCAATCGGCTTCTTTTACTTCTCCCAACCCACCCTGCTAAGCGTCGCGGTCGGCCCGGCGGACAGCAAGGACGCGCGCCTCATGAGTGCCGTCGAAAACGTGCTCGAGGGACACCGGGCCGGAGTCCGGCTGCGCGCGATCGCGACATCCGGAGACGAGGAAAATCGCGCGCTGTTGGCGAACGGACAGGCAGATCTGGCGATCATCCGGGCCGATCAGGGGTTTCCTGCAGATTCGTTCATCGTCATGATCCTGCGCACGAATGTCCTCGTCGTGGTGGCGCCGTCGAAACTCGACCTCGAATCGTTTTCACAGCTGAAAGGCAAGCGTGTGGGGCTGGTGGCGAGATCCCCGCTCGACGAAGCCGGCGCGACCAAGCTCCTGGGTTTCTATGGGATGCAAAGCGCGGACCTCAAATGGACCGTCATCAAGCCGGCCGAGGTGGGGCCGCTGACTGACAACGGCCGCCTGGATGCCGTGATGGTCTTCGGTCCGATTGTCGATCCCGAGGTTGCGGCAGTCGTCTACGCGGTCGACAGCAAGAAGAAAAAAGGCCCCAGCATATTGGCGATTGATCTGTCCGGACTCGCGGAGGCAAATACGGCCGCGGCCAGCGAGGTGACAATTCCCAAACATGCGTTTTACCGTCGCCTCGTTCCCGATGACGAGGTCAACACGATCGGCGTGCCGACCATCTTGGCGGGCAATACACCGACCGGTCCGATCCGGGCAAAAATCCGCGCCCAGGCCGTCATGGAGCTCGCCCGCAACATGTTCGAGCGGCGAAGCGAGCTGTCGCAGAAACTCGGATACACGGTCGCCATCGAGAAACCGGACAACGACAAGGGCGTCCGTTTCCCGGTCCACCCCGGCGCCGCCGCCTACCTGGATGACACGGATATCACCTGGTTTACGCTGTTTTCCGATCAGATCTGGACTGTCTGGCTGCTCGGGGGCGTGGTCGCCTCCGTTGGGGCGGGAGCGCTGGGCGCCTTCCGGCGTCCGAAAGCAGATCCCATGCAGGAGCATTTGGATCGTTTGCGGTCGATAACCAAGCGAGCGCGAGAACATCCCGACGAACTGGACGCCTTGAGCGACGAACTCTCCGATCTGGCGGTCGAGATCGCGGCGCTCGCCTACGAGCGCAAAAGCGGCAACGAGGAATTCGCGCCCGTCGAGCTTGCTTATGAAAATGCCCGCTTCGCGCTCCAGACGGCCCGGGAAAGGCGGATGAAGCAACCCGTCACGCAGCCGTCCTAGCGCGCGCTCACGCCCCCGGAGCCGGCGCCCTGGGACCAGGCGCCGTGTCGTGCGCCGGCGGTCCGGCCACCGCCCTCTCGTGCGGCCGCGTCGATGGCCGCAACCTCTCGCGGATCGCCTGGAACATCACGTAGAGCGGCGGGATGGCGAAGATCCCGACGAAGGATGCGAGGATCATGCCGCCGAACACCGGCGTGCCGACGTTGCGGCGCGCCAGTTCCGAGGCGCCGGTGGCGATGACCAGCGGAAGAAGGCCGAGGATGAAGGCGAAGGACGTCATCATCACGGGCCGGAAGCGCAGCCGCGAACCTTCGGTGGCGGCCTCGCGCAGCGGGACGCCGCTCTCGCGTTTTTCCTTCGCGAACTCGACGATCAGGATGCCGTTCTTGGCCGCCAGGCCGATCAGCACGACCATGCCGATCTGCCCGTAAAGATCGAGCGTGAGGCGGCCGATCACGATCGCGACGAAAGACCCGAACACGCCGACCGTGACCGACAGGAGCACGGGCACCGGGATGGTCCAGCTCTCATACAGCCCGACCAGGAACAGATAGGCGAACAGCACCGCGAGCCCCAGAATCATCGCGGTCTTGCCTTCGGCGCGCTTCTCCTGGAAGGCGGTGTCGGTCCATTCGCCCGCATAGCCCTCCGGCAGCGTCTTGGCGGCGACCGCCTCCATGGCGTTCAACGCCTGCCCGGTCGAGACACCCGGAGCGGGACTACCCTGGATCGTCACGGCGCGCAGGTTGTTGTAGCGGATCAGCGCCGGCGGGCCGACGACGACCCGCACCTCGGCCAGGCTGCGCATCGGGATCATCTGGCCCTGCGCATTGCGCACGTTGATGCGATAGATGCCGTCGAGGGTCGCCCGATCGGCTGCCTCGGCCTGCACGTTGACCTGCCAGCGCCGGCCGAACAGGTTGACGTCGTTGACGTAGAATCCGCCGAGCGAGGCCTGGAGGGCCTGAAAGACGTCGCTCAGCTGCACGCCGAGGATCTGCACCTTGTCGCGATCGATGTCGAGATAGATCGATGGGTTGGTGGCCGAGAAGGTGGAGAAAACCCGGCTCAATTGCGGATCCTGGTTCGCCGCCACGACCAGGCCGCGCAGCGCCTGCGCCAGCGCCTTCGGGTCGCCGCCGCGCAGATCCTGCAGCACATAGGTGAAGCCGCCGCCGGTGCCCAGGCCGATGATGGGCGGCGGCGCCAGCGGAATGACCGCTCCGGCGGCGATCTGGCGGAATTTTTCGCCGAGCCGGGCCATCACGGCCGGCACGCCGAGCGACCGGTCCTTGCGATCCCCGAACGGCTTGAGCGTGACGACGATGAACGCCGCATTGGGCTGCGAATAGCTGTCGATGAAGTTCAATCCGACGATCGAGGTATAATCCGCAACCGCCGCCTCCTCCTTGAGGATCGCCTCGGCCTGCTCGACCACCTCCGTGGTCCTGCCGACCGACGCGCCGCCCGGCAGCTGAACGACGACGAACAGTGCGCCCTGATCGTCCTCCGGCAGGAAGCCCGTCGGCGTGATCCTCCCCAGCCCGACGACACCCGCCGCCGCAACGGCGACCATGACGATCCCGATGACGGAAAAGCGGACGATGCGGGCCACGGCCGCGCCATACATGTCGCGTACGCGATCGATCGAGCGCATCACCGCGCCGATCGGGCCGCGGCGCGGCCGGTGATGGGGCCGCAGCAGCACGGCGCACAGCGCAGGCGACAGCGTCAGCGCGTTGATGGCCGACAGGAACATCGACACCGAGACGGTGACGGCGAATTGCCGGAACAGCTCGCCCGAGATGCCGGGAATGAAGGCCACCGGCACGAAGACCGAGAGCAGCACGAGCGTGATCGCGATGATCGGCGCCGTGATCTCTGACATCGCGCGCTTGGTCGCCTCGCCGGGAGAGAGCTCGGGATGCTCTTCCATGACGCGCTCGACGTTCTCCACCACCACGATGGCGTCGTCGACCACGATGCCGATGGCGAGCACGACGGCGAGCAGCGAGACCGAGTTCGCCGAATAGCCGATCGCCTTGAGGACGACAAAGGTGCCGATCAGGCTGACCGGCACGGCGATGGCCGGGATCAACGTGGCGCGCCCACTCCCGAGAAAGAGAAACACGACGATCACCACCAGGATGAACGCCTCGACCAGCGTCTTCAGCACCTCGTGGATGGTGTCGGTGACGAACACGGTCGGATCGTAGGTGACCTTCCAGGCGAGATCCTCGGGGAAGCGCTTCTCCAGCTCGGCGATCCTGGCCTTCACCGC
Source organism: Xanthobacteraceae bacterium (assembly GCA_036270895.1). Lineage (GTDB taxonomy): Bacteria > Pseudomonadota > Alphaproteobacteria > Rhizobiales > Xanthobacteraceae > JAVDCA01. Next base: position 23,605 of record DATBBS010000369.1, on the reverse strand, counting down.
CCGCAGCGCGGCGATCGCGTTGGCGCCGGGGCTCTGGTAGATCCCGATGACGGCCGCCGGCCCGCCGTTGAAGCGCGTCTCGCGATCGAGGTTGGCGGCGCCGAGCTCGATCCGCGCCACCTCGCCGAGCCGCAGCACCGAGCCGTCTGGATTGGTGCGGATGACGATCTTCTCGAACTCGGCGACCGAGGTCAGCCGGCCCTTGGTCTGGATATTGAGCTGGAGCTGCTGGTCGTCCGAGATGGGCCTGGCGCCGATACGCCCGACCGCAGCCTGGACGTTCTGGGACCTGATGGCGTTGATGATGTCGCCGGTGGTCAGGTTGAGCCCGGTGAGCTGGTCGGTCCGTACCCAGACCCGCATCGCATAGTCCTGCGGACCGAACAGCGTCGCGTCGCCGACGCCCGACGTGCTCTTGATGCCATCGAGCATGTTGATGGTAACGTAGTTCGACAGGTAGAGCTGGTCGTGCGTGTGCTTGGGCGAATAGATCGCGATCACGCCGAGCAGCGCGGACGACTTCTTCTTGACCGAGACGCCCTGACGCTGCACGTCTTCCGGCAGGCTCGACAGCGCGACCTGGACGCGGTTGTTGACGTTGACGGTGTTGGTGTCGGGGTCGGTGCCGAGCTCGAACGAGACGGTGAGCGTGTAGCTGCCGTCGTCGCCGCTCACGCTCTTCATGTAGATGGACTTGTCGACGCCGACCACCTGCGCCTCGATCGGCTGCGCGACGGTCTGCTCCACCACGCCCGAATTGGCGCCCGGATAGAACGTGGTCACCGACACCTGCGGCGGCACGATGTCGGGATATTGCGCGATCGGGATTACGTAGAGCGCGAGCAGGCCCGCGATCGTGGTGACGATCGCGATGACGACGGCCAGCCGCGGCCGGTCGACGAAGATGGCCGAGAGCATTCCCTCAGCCTCCGCTGATCGCCGGCTGCACCGGGCTCGCGAGCACCGGCGCCCCGGGCCGCACGGCCTGCAGGCGGTCGACGATCACGAGCTCGCCGCCGGCAAGGCCCTCGTCGATGACGACGCCGGTGCCCGACGCGCCGCCCGGCTTGACGCGCTTGACCACCGCCTTGCCGTCCTCGACCACGAAGACATAGACGCCGGCCTGATCGGCGATGAGGGCAGCCTGCGGAACCACCACCTTTTCCTGCGGCGTTCCGATCTCCAGCTCGACGGTCACCAGCTGGCCGTCGATGAGAACGCCTTTCGGATTGGGGACGGTCGCGCGCGCGAGCACCGTATCGGTGCCGCGATCGACCGTCACGTTGAGGAAGTCAAGGGTGCCCATCTGGTCATACGCAGATCCGTCGGAAAAGCGAATGCGCACCTTGTAGTCCTTGAAGTCCTTGTAACCGGCCGCGCGACCGGCTTCGCGCGCGCGCAGGAGCTCGCGATCGCTGACCGGGAAGGTCGCGTACATCGGATCCTGGCTGACGATGATGGTCAGCACACCCGTGTCGGGGCCGACGACGTTGCCTTTGGTGATGTTGGTCTTGCCGGCCTCGCCGTCGATCGGCGAGGTGATGTCGGTGTAGCCCAGGTTGATCTTGGCGGTGGCGAGGTTGGCCTCGTCCGACATGATGGCGCCTTTTGCCTGGTCGTCGGCCGCCTTCGCCTGGTCGCGCGCCACGGCCGTACCGGCCTGCTTGTCGAGGAGGTCTTGCGCGCGCTGCAGCTGGATCTGGGTCAGCACTCGCGCCGCCTTGCTGCGCTCCAAGGCGCCCTCCGCCTGCTCGACCGCGGCCTGAAACAAGCCCTGCTCGATGCGGTAAAGCGGCGCGCCCGCCTTGACCAGCTCGCCTTCCTTGAACAGGACCTCTTCGAGGTAGCCGGTCACGCGCGCCCTGACCTCGACGCGGTTGACCGCCTCAATGCGCCCGACGAATGTCTGCGTTCGCGTGATTGGGGTTCGCTCGGCCTTGACGACGCCGACCGGGATCGGCGCCGGCGCCTGCTGCGCATCCGCGGGGACCGCCAGCCCGCACAGCAAGAGAACGGGCCAGATCGTGACGCGCATCGTATCCTCCATCATCTGCGCAGCGTTGCCCGCTCGATACGATCAGAGGAGGCTATGTGACGGCAATCGGCGTCCTCATCTCGGTCACCGAACGGCTCCCGCCTCAGTGTCCGCTGAACACGAGCGTCTGGAACGGCAGAACCAGCGCCTGCAGCCGCAGGATCAGCGCGTGCACGAGTGCGAGCGCATCCACGGCGTGGAGCGCGATGCCCCTGAGGGTGCCGGTCTGCGGGTCGGCGATGATGTCGTGATTGTTGGAATAGGCGTTGGCGATACAGCTGCTGCCGGGCGTGATGTCGTCGATCCCGCCCTTGTACAGCGGCTCGATGAACGCGAGCAGCGTGCCCGGCTTGGCCACCTGCGCCGGATCGATCAGCTGCTCCCCGCCGCGGAACTGGCCAGCCGCGATGTAGTCCTGCACGTCGGCCACCACCATCGGGATGACGGTGAATGGCTTCGACACGCAGGTGATCTCGGCGATCATCCCGGGCTTCATGATCTGCGCCTCGATCTGCCCGAAGCCGGCCGCCATGCCGCGCTGGCCGATGTCGGCCGGGATGAGGACGCCGGCCGGGCGCATGAGCGGATTGACGATGTCGCCGACCCGCAGCGTGAACTGCTCGACGCGTCCGCTCACGCCGGCGCGGACCACCGTCTTGTCGAGGTCGACCTGGGCCTGCGCCTGGGCGGCCTCGGCGCTCGCCTTCTCGGCCGGCAGGAGGGTGTTGATGCGTTCCTCGACGCCTTGCCTGGCCGACTGAGCCGCAGCCACGCCGGCGCGGCGGCCGTCGGCGATGTTCTGCAGCTTCTCGATGTCGCGCACCGCAACGGTGCCGGCGCTGCGCCGCTGCAGTTCCTGCTTGGTCTCCAGCTCGTCGACCGCCTGCTGGTACGAGCTCTTGGCTTCCTCCAGCTGATTGTCGGCTTTCGCGAGATCCGTGCGTGCGACCACCAACTGGGCGTCGACCTCGGCGATCTTGCGCCGTGCCGTCTCGACCGCGGCCTCCTGCTTGGTGCTGTCGAGCCGGAAGATCGGGGCTCCCTTCTCGACCGCAGCGCTACCGATGCCGAAATAGACCTCGGCGACACGGCCGTTGGTCTCGGGAAGGATCGGGACGGTGCGGAAGAACAGGGTGACGCTGGTAGTGGACGGGTGATTGTAGAACACCGTGGTGATCAGCAGCACGGTGAGGATCAGGCAGCCGGTGATGCCCCAGCGCAATTCGAACCAGACGGTATAGAACGTGATCTCCCTGCCGAAGCGCTTTCCTTGCGCGAAGCGGCGGAAGAGATAGTCCGGAAGGATCGTCAAGACCGAGCACAGCAACATCTCAAGCATGGCTCGGCTCCTTCCTGGCGCCAGCGGCCGCGGGTTTTTTCGCCGGTGCGACGGCCCCGTCGGCCGCCTTGGCGGGGCGCGCCCCGACTGGCGGCTCGCTCGCCGCGTCTGCGGCGGCTTCACTGTCCGTCGGCCCGACGCCTGCGATCTTCTCTACCCCGCCAGCGATGCGCTGCAGCGGCGTGCCGAAATCGGGGATGTCGATGAACGCGAGAATCAGCCCGGCGATCCAGAAGATATGCATGTGGGTGAACAGGGAGATCAGGCACAGGACCGACACGACCTCCATCTGCACTTTTTGGGTTTTGTGCGCGAGGTGCTCGGGCAGCGAGTGGAGCCGGAAGAACAGGACGCCAAACGCGACGACGCCGAGGGCCAGGAATATGCCCGTCGCGACCATGAGCACGTCCGTTTGGCCCGGCGCGGTGATGAACATCGGCAGGTGCTCGATGGCCTTCGGGTGAAGTGCATCAGCCATTTTGTTCTCCCCCGGCGCCATTGCGGCAGATCATCATCGTCATTCCGTCCGCATGCGTCGCGATGCTTGTCGCCACACTCTCAGTAGCGCTCAGCGACGAATTTTCTTCCCCGCAGCCCGGCTTGGTCGTCATACTTGTCCCTCTTCTGCCGCTTGGGAAGCTTCACCTCCGCGCGCGGCGCCTTCTTATAAGGTATCTGGCTCAGGATGTGCGAAATGATGTTGAGCCGCGCCCGGCGCTTGTCGTCGGAACGCACGACATACCAGGGGGCGCGCTTGGAATCGGTCGCCTTGAACATCATGTCCCGGGCGCGGGAATATTCGTTCCAGCGCCCGAAGGACTCCAGATCCATGGGGGAAAGCTTCCACTGCCGCATCGGGTCGTCGATGCGGGCGTGGAAACGCCGCTCCTGCTCGTCCGGACCGACCTCCAGCCAGACCTTGATGAGCTGAATGCCGGCCTCGATGGCATATTTTTCGAACACGGGGCAGAGGGCGAGGAAACGCTCGTGCTGCTCGGGCGTGCAGAAGCCCATCACGTATTCGACGCCGGCCCGGTTGTACCAGCTTCGGTCGAAAATGATGATCTCGCCGGCCGCCGGAAAATGCGCCATGTAGCGCTGCATGTACATTTGCGACTTCTCGCGGTCGGAGGGCGCCGGCAGCGCGACCACCCGAAACACGCGCGGGCTCACCCGCTCGGTGAGGGCCTTGATGGTGCCGCCCTTGCCGGCGGCGTCGCGTCCCTCGAACACGATCATGGCGCGCAGGCCCTTGTACTTCACCCAATCCTGCAGGTGGCAGAGCTCGACCTGGAGCTTGTGCAGCGCCTTCTCGTAGTCCTTGCGCTTGAGCTTTCCGTCGACTTTGTCGGTCTTCTCAACGTCCGCCTTCATGGATGCTCCTCCTGTGGGCGGTGCGCGCCGGGACGCGCCATTGCCGGCCGTGGCGGCACCATCTTGCGCCAGTTCATGGTCGCTAGTCGATGATGTGATACCCGCCGTCGATATAGAGCGTTTCGCCGGTGATGAGCCGCGCCGCATCGAGCGCGAGGAACGCCGTTGCGGCGCCGACGTCGTCGATGCTGACCAGCGAGCGCGCGGGCGCCTTTTCCTGGGCCTTGGCGAGCAGTTCGTCGAATTCCGGAATGCCGGAGGCGGCACGGGTCGCCAGCGGCCCCGGCGACACGGCATGGACCCGGATGCCCTTGGGTCCGAGTTCGGCCGCGATATAGCGCACGGTGCTCTCCAGCGCGGCCTTGGCGACCCCCATGATATTGTAGTTCTCCACCACCATCTGGCTGCCGTAATAGGTCATCGTGAACAGCGTTCCGCCGTTGGTCATCAGCGGCTCGGCGAGATGCGCCATGCGGATGAAGGACCAGCACGACACGTCGAGCGTGCTCGTGAAGCCTTCGCGCCCGACGTCCACGACCCGGCCGCACAGCGCCTCCTTGGGCGAGAAGGCGATCGAGTGGACGAGCGTGTCGAGCTGACCCCATTCCTTCGCGATGCGCTCGAAAACCGCCTCCAATTGCCCCGGTTCGCTGACGTTCAGCGGCATGAAGATTTCCGCTTCGAGCTCCTCGGCGAGCGGTGCGACGAATTTCTTCGCCTTCTCGTTCAGATAGGTGACCGCCAGGTCGGCGCCGAGCGCCCGCAGCCACTTGGCGCAACCCCAGGCGATCGAATTCTCGTTGGCGATTCCGACCACGAGCGCCTTGCGGCCCTCGAGCGAGGCCCGTACGCGTTCAATCGTCATGCGGCGCTCGCTTTCTGGGCCGGACGCTCGTTCTTGCCGGAGAGAATCGTCAGCGTGTGACGCGCGATCATCAGCTCTTCGTCCGTGGGAATCACATAAGCGGCGACCCGGCTGTCGGGCCGCGAGATCAACGGTCCGCGCGCCGCATTGGCGGCCGGATCGATCTCCAGGCCGAGCCATGCCAGGTGCTTGGCGATCCGCGTCCGCATGGAAGGCGAGTTCTCGCCGATGCCGGCCGTGAAGACGAAGCCGTCGAGCCCGCCCAGCGCCGCGGCCAGCATTCCGGCGTACAGGCCGATGCGATAGGCGAAATAGTCGAGCGCGAACGCGGCCTTCGGCTCCGGGCTCATATCGAGCTCGCGCACATCGTTGCTGATGCCCGAGAGGCCCTTCAAGCCGCACTCATGATAGAGGAGCTTCTGCACCTCCGCGGCGCTCATGCGTTTCTGATCGATCAGGTAGAGGACCACGCCCGGATCGGTCTGGCCCGGCCGCGTCCCCATTGGCAAGCCGTCGAGCGCCGTGAATCCCATCGTGCTCTCGATGCTGCGGCCCGCCGACAGCGCACACATGGACGCGCCGCTGCCGAGATGCGCGACGATCACCCGTCCGCCCGCGATCGATGGGGCGACCTGCGGCAGGCTCTGGGCGATGAACTCATACGAGAGTCCGTGGAAGCCGTAACGGCGTACGCCTTCATCGTAGAAGCGCTCGGGAATCGCATAGTGGTCCGAGAGCGCGCTGTGACCGCGATGGAAGGCGGTGTCGAAACAAGCGACCTGCGGCAGGTCCGGAAAGCGCGCGCGGATGGAACGGATCGGAGCCAGGTTGTTGGGCTGATGCAAAGGCGCGAGCGGAACGAAGCGCTCCAGTCGCGCAATCACGGGGTCGTCGATCAGGACGGCCCGGTCATAGTCGGGGCCGCCATGGACCACGCGATGGCCGACCGCGACCGGATTGAGATTTTGCGTCTCGCGCAGCCAGGTTCCCACCTTCTGCATCGCGGCCGGAAGGTCGGGCACGTCCTCCACCGAATACTTTTGGTCGATCAGCTGCGTTCCGTCGGGCGCCTCGGCGCGCAATCGCGGGCGCGTGCCGATGCCGTCCATCTGGCCTTTGACCAGGCGCTTGAGATCGCCGGCGCCCGCGGTCCCGAACATCTGGAACTTGACGCTCGAGGACCCGGCATTGGCAACGAGGATCGTATCCATGGCGGTCACGCGGCCGGCAGCGCCGCGATGCGGCGGCGCGCGTCGGCGTAAAGCACCGCCACGGCGCAGGACGCCATGCGGGTGCGCACCGTATCGGCGCGCGACGTGAGGATGACGGGGACGCGCGCCCCCAGCACGATGCCGGCGGCGTCGGCCTTGGCCATGAAGGAGAGATTCTTGGCCAGCATGTTGCCGGCCTCGAGATCGGGCACGAGCAGGATCTGGGCCCGCCCCGCCACCTCCGATTTGATGCCCTTGATCCTGGCCGCCTCGGGATCGATGGCATTGTCGAAGGCGAGCGGTCCGTCGAGCAGGCCGCCGGTGATTTGTCCGCGGTCGGCCATCTTGCACAGCGCCGCCGCCTCGATGGTGGAGGGGATCAACGACGTCACGGTCTCGACCGCCGAGAGGATCGCGACGCGCGGCGTCCCCAGCCCGACCTGCGTCCACAGGTCGATTGCGTTCTGCACGATGTCGCGCTTGGCGTCGAGGTCCGGAAATATGTTGATGGCGGCGTCGGTGATGAACAGCGTCTCCGCATAGGTCGGCACATCCATGACGAAGACGTGGCTGATCCTGCGTGCCGTGCGCAGCCCCGTCTTGGACGACGTGACGGCGCGCATGAGCTCGTCGGTATGCAGGCTGCCCTTCATCAACAGCTCGCCCTTGGCCTCGTGGATGAGCTGAACCGCCTTGGCGGCGGCTTCTTCGCTGTGCGTCGCTTCGACGATCTCGAAACGGCCGATGTCGAGGCCGCTCGCGCCCGCAACGGCCGCGATCTTCGCGCGCGGGCCGACCAGCAGCGGGATGATGATCCCGAGTTCCGCGGCCTCGATCGCACCGCGCAACGAGGTCTCGTCACAAGGGTGGACGACGATCGTCTTGGCGGCCGGTACCTGCTTGGCGCGGGCGATCAATCGCTCGTATTTGGCATGTGGCGTGTGTGCGACGGTGCTGACCTGAGGCTTTGCCATGAGAGGGTTCCTTCGTGTCGGTGCGAGACATCCCGGCTCGTTCGCAAGCGCAGAATTCGTTCTCGCCGCAATAAAGGACCCCCCTGCCCCCGCGCGCTTTGATTTACATCAAGCGAGACAGCCGACGCGTTTTTCGGGATCTTGAAACAAGATCATTGCGGCCGCGGCCGCAGATAGAGCGTCCAGTAAGCACCTGCGACCAGGACCGCACCGCCGATGAAGTTTCCGATCGTCACCGCGACGAGGTTCCTCACCAGGCCGGCGAGCGACAGGCCCGCGAAACTCGCCGGCGACGAATGAATGGCCTCCCAGAATGCCGGATCGGCTTGCGATTTGATCAGAAGGCCGAACGGGATGAAGTACATGTTGGCAACCACGTGCTCAAATCCCGCCGCCGCGAAGGCCGCGATCGGCAGCATGATCAGCAAGACCCGATGCGCCGGAAGACGCGTTGAAAGCGAGATCCACACCGCAAGACAGACCAGCACATTGCAGAGTATGCCGAGCAGGAGCGCCTGCCCGAACGGAAGGGCCGACTTTGCGGTGGCGGTCTGCAGCGCATTGAGGCCCACGAGACCTCCGCCGAACCGGTGGTGGCCGGCCAGCAATACCAGCGCCGCGACGGAGACCGCCCCGATCAAATTGCCCATCCACACCAGGCACCAGGGGCGCAGGACGTGCAAGGTCGACAGGCGGCCGCTCGCCCAGGCCATCACCATCAGAACGTCGCCGGTGAAGATCTGGGCGCCTCCGAGCAGCACGAGACTGAGGCCCATGCCAAACACAAGGCCGGACACAACGCGTGCGATGCCAAAAGGCATGTCCTGGGATCCAGCCAGCGCCACATTGGAAAAGATCGCCCCGAAGGCGATGAATGCGCCACCGAGCACGCCCAGCGCGAGCAACGTGAACGGATCCTGCTTCGCCTTGGCGACGCCGTCGGCCTCGGCCTTGGTCGCCATCTCGGGCGGGAGCCGCCCTTCGATGCCCGCAAGCGCAACGACGTGTTGCACCGGGGGGTGCGGGTCAGCCGGCATTTGATCCGACCAGCAGACCGACGATCTGCACCGCGATGACCTTAACGAGCGTCATCGACGGGAAGATCATCGCATAGCCGATATCGGGACGATCGGTCGGCGCCATGCGAGACGAATACGCCAGGATCGCCGGGTTCCCGGTCGCGCCGGACGCCACGCCGACGAGATCGTCGAAGGGGATTTTCATGATGTAGTAGCCGACGGCCAGGACGATGACCATCGTGCTCAGGACCACCGCGACGCCGTCGAGCAGCAGGAACATGCCGCTCTGCGACACGGTGCGCACGAAGGGCTGGCCCGCATTGATGCCGACCGCGGCCAGGAACAGCGCCAGGCCGAAGTTGCGCAGCACGATATTGGCGGGAAGCGGCATGACCCAGATCATGGGCCCCGTCTTGCGCAGCTTGCCGAGAATCAGCGCAACAATCAGCGGGCCGCCGGTGATGCCGAGCGTCACCTTGCCGACGCCAGGTATCGGAATCGGGATCAGTCCAAGGAGCACACCCAGAACCATGCCGATTCCGAGCGAGACGTAGCTGAATTCAGCCGTCGCCTTCACGGTGTCGCCGAAATGCCGACGCAGCTCCTCCTGCCGGTCGGGCGGCACGATGACGCCGACCCGATCGCCGAATTCCAGCGTCAGGTCCGGGGTGGGAACGATATCCATATCGTAGCGGCGGACGTGCAGCACTTGCAGCGGGAAACCGGTCGGAAGCGGCAGTTGCGACAGCGGCACGCCGACGACACCCGCCTTGCCGACGAAAACCCGGATGTAGTTCAGGGCGGAACGGTCCTTTCCGATGCGGCCCGGCTCCAGCCTTCCGAATTTTTTGGCCACGGCGTCGATCGACGCCTGCTCTTCCGCGACGATCAGAAAGGCGTCACCGGCGCTCACGACCAGGTCGGGCGACGGCACGACGTTGTGGTGCTGCTTGCGGACGAGGGAGACCTTGACGTCGGCTGGCAGCTGGCGGGAAATCTCGCCGATCGTGACGTCGCCATGGGCCTCGTTGAGGGTAATTTCACCCATGTGGAAGCGCGGCACCTTGGGTTGAAACTTCGGTTTGACCATCTGGGTGATGATGTAGATGCAGAGGATCGGCCCGATCACTCCGAACGGATAGGCGACCGAGTATCCGACGGAGGGGTCGCTGTTGTGCATCACATCCAGTGCCGCTTGCAGGGTCGCGGTGCTCGTCATCGAACCAGCGAAAAGGCCGAGCGTATGGCCGATCTTGACGCCCATGGCGTGGCCGATGGCGAGCGAGACGAGCAATCCGGCGCCGACCGCCACCAAGGCCAGCAGATTGTATTTGCGCCCGGCCGCGCCGGTCATGCCTTCGAAGAACTGGCGTCCGTACAGGATGCCGATTCCGTACAGGAACATGATGAGCCCGATGAGCCCGATCGGCCCCGTGATCTGCGCCTTCGGCACCAGCCCGCCGATCGCAAGGCCGACAAACAAGACGGCGCCCACGCCGAGCGAGAAGCCGAAGATATTGATCTGGCCGACCAGGTAGCCGAGCCCGATCGCGAGAAAGATCGCCAGGATCGGTTGGGTTCCGACGATATCGCGCGCAAGGTCAAGCATGGAAGCCTCCTCCCCTTTCAACGAGGCGCGGTTTGTCCGCGTTCGTGGTGGTCAACGTACATTGCAGCCGGCGTCTCGGAATTGATCGAGCACCCGCTTGATGAGGTCAGGCGTGGGAGGCCGCGTGTCGGCGAGCTTGTAAGGCAGCTTCATCGCCTCCCACTTGAACGCCCCCATTTGATGGAAAGGTTGAATCTCGACCCATTTGACGTTCTTCATCGGGGCCACGAACCGCGCGATGCCCTCCACATTCGCGGGCGCGTCGGTGAGGCCCGCCACGAGCGTGAAGCGCACCCATACGGGCTTGCCAATCGACGCCAGCCGTTCGGCGAAACGCAACGTCGGCGCCAGGTCGCGGCCGGTGACGGACCGGTAGGTCGCGGGATCCCCGCTCTTGATATCCAGAAGAACGAGGTCGACGCAGGAGAGATACTTTTCGTCCGCCCGGTCGCCGAGAAAGCCGGACGTCTCGATCGCGGTGTGAAGTCCCAATTTCTTGGCGCCGGCCAGCACCCGCCGGGTGAAGTCGAGCTGTACCATCGGCTCGCCGCCCGAGATCGTCAGGCCGCCGTCGAGCGCGAGCAGGGCCGGAGCGAAAGAGCCCAGCCGGTTGATCACCTGCTGGGCCGACACATAGGTACCGTCCTTGAGGTGCCACGTATCGGGATTGTGACAATAGGAGCAGCGCAGCAGGCAGCCCGATACGAAGAGCACCGCCCGCACGCCGGGACCGTCGTAGCGCGAGGAGGTCTCGTAGGAATGCACGTAGCCAAACTGGCCCTTCTGGTCGTCGCGAAATTCGGCCGCGTCCGGCGCATCGGGCGATAGCCCGATGCGCAGGTCATGCCGGCTGCCGGCCTCGAGGCTGCCGAGATGCGACACGGCTCCCTCCGTCAGATCTGGCCGTGGAAGGTGCGTGAGATCACGTCGCGTTGCTGTTCCGGAGTGAGGCGCACGAAGTTCACCGCGTATCCGGACACCCGAATGGTGAGCTGCGGATACTTGTCCGGATTCTTCATCGCGTCCTCGAGCGTCTCCTTCTCGATCACGTTGAGGTTCATGTGGAAGCCGCCGTTGCCGAAATAGACGTCGAAGGCCTTCACCGCCCCGTCCACGAGCTCATCGGGGGATAGATGCGCTTTTTGCGGAGCGACCGAGACCGTGTAGCTGATCCCGTCGAGCGAATCGCCGTAGGGAAGCTTCGCGACCGAGAGACAGGATGCGAGCCAACCGTGGCTGTCACGTCCATGCATCGGGTTGGCGCCGGGCCCGAAGGGCTCGCCCTTGCGCCGCCCGTCGGGGGTGTTGCCGGTGTGCTTGCCGTAGACCACGTTCGAGGTGATCGTCAGCACGCTCTGGGTATGCGTCGCATTCCGGTAGGTCGGATGCTTGCGGATCTTCTGCATGAACCGCGTCACCAGATCTGCCGCGATGGTATCGACCCGGTCGTCGTTGTTCCCGAACTGCGGGATCGTGGCGCCGTTGCCTTCCGTGCGATAGTCGACCGCGAGACCGCTCGCGTCCCGGATGACGTGGACCTTGCCGTATTTGATCGCCGCCAGACTGTCGGCGACCACCGAAAGTCCCGCGATGCCGAACGCCATCGTGCGCAGCAGGTCGCGGTCGTGCAGCGCCATCTCGAGGCGTTCGTAGAAATACTTGTCGTGCATGTAGTGGATGCAGTTCATCGCGTGCACATAGGTGCGCGCGAGCCACTCCATGACGCGGTCGAATTTCGCCATCACGTCCTCGAAATCGAGCACGTCGCCGGTCACCGGCGGGCTCGCCGGCGCGATCTGGTCACCCGACATCTCGTCGCGGCCACCGTTGATGGCGTAGAGCAGCGCCTTCGCGAGATTCACCCGGGCGCCGAAGAACTGCATCTGCTTTCCGAGGCGCATGGCGGAGACGCAGCAGGCGATGCCGTAGTCGTCGCCCCAGTGAGGCCGCATCAGATCGTCGTTCTCGTATTGCAGGGACGAGGTGTCGCGACTCATCTTGACGCAGTAGCGCTTGAAGGCGGTCGGCAGGTGTCGCGACCACAGCACCGTTATGTTCGGCTCGGGCGCCGGGCCGAGGTTGGAGAGCGTATGCAGCATGCGGTAGCTGCTCTTGGTCACCAGCGGCTGTCCGTTGAGATCCATGCCGCCGACGCATTCGGTCGCCCAGTACGGGTCGCCGCTGAACAAGGCGTCGTAGTCGGGCGTGCGCAGGAAGCGCACGATGCGGAGCTTCTGGACGAGCTGGTCCCACAGTTCCTGGGCGCCGGCCTCATCCAGCACGCCATCCTTGAGATCGCGTTCGATGTAGACGTCGAGAAAGGACGAGATGCGGCCGACCGACATGGCGGCGCCGTTCGCTTCCTTCACGGCCCCCAGATAGGCCAGATAGGTCCACTGCACCGCCTCGTGGGCATCCGAGGCCGGCCGCCGGACGTCGCAATCGTAGAGCTTGGCCATGGCGACGAGGTCTTCCAGCGCGCGCATCTGCTCGGCCAGCTCCTCGCGCACCCTGATCACCTCGTCGGTCGGCCACATGTCGTCGATCTGGGCGCGTTCGGCGCGCTTTGCGTCGAGCAGCCGGTCCACCCCGTAGAGCGCCACACGGCGATAGTCGCCGATGATGCGGCCGCGGCCGTAGGCGTCGGGCAGCCCGGTGATGATCCCGGATTTACGGCATCGCATGATCTCGGGCGTATAGGCGTCAAACACGCCGTCGTTATGGGTCTTGCGATACTTGGTGAAGGCATTGTGGACCAGCGGGTCGGGCTCGATGCCGGCGGACTTCAATCCCGATTCGACCATGCGCAGTCCGCCGTAGGGGAAGATCGCGCGCTTGAATGGCTGGTCGGTCTGCAACCCGACGATGACCTCGTTGTCACGATCGATGTAGCCCGCCTGGTGCGCCAACAGGCTCGATGGCGTTTTTGCATCGACCGCGAGCACGCCTTTTTGGCGCTCTTCCTTGAAATAAGGCTGAAGCTTCGCCCATACGGACTGGGTCCGCTTGGATGGGCCGACGAGGAATTTCTCGTCGCCGCCATAGGGCGACACGTTGCTGGCGATGAAATCGCGGACGTCGATGGCGCTACGCCAATGACCCGGTTTGAAATCGCGCCAGCACGTCTCGTCTCTGGCGCTCTTGGGCAGCCCAGCCGTTCCTTCCATGATCGCGCTCCTTGTGGTTTCTCCCCTTTGGTTCCATGATGGATTTGTTTTCGGGTCCCCGGCATTGATCTGCATCAACCGGGTTGAGGCACCACGGCATCCCGGATCGTGAATTGGCAAAAGCTCATCGGCGAATTGCTGGCGAAATCTTCCGCTGAGAGACCTGGGGCATGGGCGCCAAAAGGTAGCCCGCGTTCATCGGCACGACCATCAAGACGGTCGAATGTGACGGCGCCGGCCAAGTCCTGGGCATATCGACCAGGCGATGGCGAAAACGGTGCCGGAGACGCAATGGCTCGCGAACCCAGGGGTTCGGCCGGCCCCCCGCCGGGCATCATCCGGGTACCTCGCACCTGCTGCGACAAAAGCAGCTTCGACTATCCGCAGTGATTTGATAGGCTAAGCAATGGGTTCCTTTAGGGCTTTCGGGGGCGGGCTCGATTTTCAACCGGTTCAACCGAACTGATGATCATGCGCGCGGATCTGGAAGAGACGGCAGTCGTCTGCATCATCGATGACGACTCGGACGTGCGCGACGGCCTCTCGAGCCTGATCCGCTCGGTCGGCCTGCAGGTCCAGGCCTTCGGCTCGGCCGAAGAATTCCTGCGCAACGAGCCGCCCTCCGCGCCCTGCTGTGTGATCCTGGACGTCCGCCTGCCGGGGCTGAGCGGCCTGGATTTTCAGGCGAAATTCGCCAAGAGGAAAAGCAACCCTCCCATCATTTTCATCACCGGCCATGGCGACATTCCGATGTCGGTGAAGGCCATCAAGGCCGGGGCCGTGGAGTTCCTGACCAAGCCGTTTCGCGAGCAGGAGCTGTTGGATGCGGTACGGATCGCGCTCGAGCGCGATCGCGCAAGGCGCCAGTCCGACGGCTTGCTTTCCGACCTTCGGGCGCGCTTCGAGGCGCTGACCGCGCGCGAACGCGAAGTCGTGGCCCTGGTGGTCATGGGCCGCCTGAACAAGCAGATTGCGGCGGAGATCGGCATCAGCGAGATGACCGTGAAAGTGCATCGCCACAACGCCATGCAGAAGATGGGCGCGAAGTCCCTGGTGGACCTGGTTCGAATGGCCGACATCCTGGAGATCCGGCCCGCCATGCCGCCCGTCGGCTAAACCATGGTTTAGTTCTGTCGTTTTTTTGTCACGAAACTCTCGATCCGCGTATAATTCCCCTGTAAGTGCGATGCGTAGCCGGATGCGTTCAATCACCCGAAGGAGCGCGTCGCCACTATGATCTCCATCGTCGATGACGATGCCATTGTCCGCGAGGCGACGCTGAGCCTCGTGCGATCCCTCGGCTTCAGCGGGGTCACCTTTGCATCGGCGGAAGAATTTCTACATTCGGATTGTTTGAACGATACCGCATGCCTGATCGCGGACGTGCATCTGCCCGGGTTGAGCGGAATCGAGCTGCAGACGCGCCTGCGCGCCGAAGGCAGCCGGATTCCGGTCATCATGATGACCGCCTACCCCGAGGCACGGACCAGGGCGCGCGCGCTCAACGCGGGTGCGATCGCATTCCTGAGCAAGCCGTACGACACCGATTCATTGATCGATTGCCTCGATCGCGCACTCCACGCGCCCAACTGACATTCGGCGGGCTGCCGCACAGCCACTGTGCGGGACCGACGCGCGTTCGCACGAAGCGAGCCGCGACCGGCGACGCCTAAACGAAGGTTCAGGCGGCTTAACCGATTCGGCCGAGGCCCTGTACTTAAGATCAGTCGACGCTCCCTGGATCGTTAACTAGTTTTTAACCATGGGCCGGGGTCAGTTCCGGGCATTCGCTCGCCGAAGAGCGAACCGCCGGGACGCCGACAGTCGGTCCTCATGAGGGGGGTCCCATGACAGCCACATTATCCACACGTGACGCCCTGCTGGCTCAAATTCCAGACCTGCGTGCATCCGCCTTCCTGCTCTGCGGCAGCAAGGACCGCGCAGACGACCTGGTGCAAGAGACCGTGCTGAGCGCCTGGGCGCACCTCGATGACTTTCAGGTGGGCACCAACATGGGGGCCTGGCTGTTCACGATCCTGCGCAACCGCTTCCGCACCGAGTATCGCAAGTCGCGGCGTTGGGTCCAGGACGTGGACGGACGTTATGCCGAACAGCTCACGAGCACGCCCGAGCAGGAAGGCTGGAGCATCTCGGCGGACCTGCGTTACGCGCTCGCGCAATTGCCGGCGCATCAGCGCGAAGCCATCATACTGGTCGGAGCCAAAGGCATGAGCCTGGTCGAGGCCGCTGCCGCCTGCGGGTGCGAAGTGGGAACGATCAAGAGTCGCACCAACCGGGCACGCGTCCGTCTCGCCGCGCTGTTGGCATACACGCGCCAGAATGCCGACGAGCTCGAGGAAAAGACCGCGCGGAACTTTATCGGTTCTGCATCGTCACGCAGCGCCGGATCGCAGGTCTCGGTCCGCCACTAGAAGCCAACAAGCCATCGACGGACTCTATGAGAAGCTGAGCCAGGAGTGCAGGAGTTTACACGATGTCTGATCAAGTCTCGTTGATGAACTGGGTGCATCGTCAGAACATCGAGCGTTACCTGCGCATGATGGAGACGCCGCTGACATCGGTGGAACGCAGCTTCCTCGAGCGACGTATCGCCGAGGAGGAGGCCGCTCTGCGCCTGACCATACGGACCGAAGCGCCCACCAAGATGGTGGCGGATTCCGACGCCAGAGCATGATCCCGAAAAATGAGCACCGGTTTTCGGAAAAGATCATGGTCCAACAATAACCTAGAGCGGGATGACGATTCGAATAAAAGCATCCCGCTTTAGCCGGATGTGAGCCGCTCAGTGCGACGGGCCTCGTCCGATTTTCCGGGTGAACCTTCTTCCGGCGGCTCGGCCGCCGGCAATACCAGGTGAAAAACAGCTCCAGATGAAACGCCCGGCGACGCCCAAAGCTTCCCTTGATGGGCTTCGGCGATGGACCGGCAGATCGCGAGGCCCATTCCCATTCCCTTGGGTTTCGTCGTGAAGAACGGCTGGAACACGCGATTGACGTCGCCCGGATCGATTCCTGCCCCGGAATCCTCGACCCGCACCAGCACGCCCAGCCCCTCATAGGACTGCGATACCACCCGCAGGAGCCGCGGCCGGTCCGTCACCGTATCCATCGCCTCGGAGGCATTCATCACCAGGTTCATGACGACCTGTTGCAGCTGGACCCTGTCGCCCGAAACCGGCGGAAGCCCCCCGGTCAGCGCCGTTTCGACCGTCACCCGGTGATCCTTGAGATGAGCGGCGAGAAGCCCGAGAACCTCATGAATAAGGTCGTTGATGTCGAGCGGCGCGATTTGCTCGCCATCCTTCCTGAAGAAGGCCCTGATATGCTCGATCACCTCGGCCGCATGATGGCCGGCGTCCATGATTTTCTTGAATGCCGCGCGTCCCTCGTCGAGGTTGGGTGCCGTGCCCTTCAGCCAGCGCAAGCCCGCGGCGGCATGTGCCACGATGCCGGCGAGCGGCTGATTGACCTCGTGCGCGATCGAGGCGGAAAGCTGACCCGCGGTCGCCAGGCGGTTCACATGCGCAAGCTCGAACATGCTGGCACGCGCCAAGGTCTCGGCAGCGCGACGCGCCCGATGCTCGAAAATCAGCCCGGAGATCAGCAGGGCTTGCAGCAGAACCACGGCGATGACGAGAATGATGTACCAGCGATACTGATCCCACATGTCAAGTTCGCGGAATCGAATCTCGCTTCCTGCAGGCAATCGATCCGCACTCACGTTCCAGCGTTTGAGCTCGCGCCAATCGAACACCGGCTTGATGGCGGTGCTCACCGCGAGCGGGATAGTCGAAGCGCTTTCGCCGTTGATGATGCGCAAGGCGAGCTCGCCCGCCTCAGTGCCCATCGCGGCGGGAAGCGCGACGAAGCCTCCTGCCGCACCGAATCCCAGCTGGGTTTCGGTCTGCACCACGACTGGCCGCCTCATCGCCGGCAGGATCTCGGCAAGCGCATCGCGCGGGGTGTATCTCACGCCCGCACCGTCCACGAGAATCGACGTATAGAGGATTGCGGCATCCGATGGCAGCGTCGCGGCCCGCCGCTTGATCTCCGCCATCGCCAGGCCCGTCATGTCGATGATCTCGATCTTGCCGTCGAAGGCGGGCAGTGCCCGGCTCGAGCCGCCTCCGGACGACATCAAGCTCCAAGGTTCGCCGATCACCGCCACCCGTTTGAGGTTCGGCACCATGACCTGCGCGGCCGCGACCCCGTCGCGCAACGTCATCCGATAGGTCCTTCCGGTGACATTCCGGGGCAGCGAGACCTGCGCGAGCGAGGCTTCATTGATGAAGCCAAAGACGACCGGGACCTCGGGCCAGAGTGTCTTCCGCCATTCCAGCACATGCTGCAGTCCCGCGAACCCGAGGACCAGGATCACGCCGATCGGCTTTCTTCCGTATTTCTGCTCGATCGTGGACCGCATGATCGCCTCGTATTCCGGCACAGTGGAGCCGAAGCGCGCGAGGTCCAGCAACTCGGCGTAGAGAGAAACCGGTCCGCCGGGGTCCCGGCTCAGCGCCGTCCGGATGCCGGAAGCCATCGCGGTGTTGAAGGGGCCATAGGGGCCGAGTTCATCGATGATCAGCACCGAGCGCGGCAGCGGCTCCGCCGCGAAGCAGACGCAAGGCAACAAAGTTGCGATGAGCCAGCCGATGATCGACGCGAGAAATCGAACCAGCTCGCGTGGCCTGCGCGCGACGACTTCTTGCAAGTTCCCGTGCGATCGCATCGAATTCCCGGGGTCAAGCGATGCCCAAAGCAAGCATAGTGCCATTGTGCCAACATGTGAGTAAAATCGGCGTGTCGGGTTTGTTGGCGCCGTTTGATCGCAACTGTGTCGGGGCCGACCGACTCGGATGAGGCGCCGCCCATGACGGGCTCGACGGGTCGCTATCACGTTCCGGCGTGGCTCTCGCGCCTCCCGCCGGTGCGCTGGCTCGCGGAATACCGCGCCGCGTGGTTGCCGGGCGACGTGGTCGCCGGCGTGACGCTCGCCGCCTATGCGATTCCGGTTTCTCTCGCCTATGCGGCACTTGCCGGGCTGCCGCCGCAGGTCGGCATCTACGGCTATTTGCTCGGCGGGCTCGGCTACGTCGTGTTGGGATCGTCGCGGCAACTGGCGATCGGCCCCACCTCGGCCATCTCGCTGATGATCGCCGGAACCGTGGCCGAGATGGCGAACGGCGACATGCAGCGCTATGCCCAGATCGCGAGCCTCGCGGGATTCACCGTGGCGGCGCTTTGCCTGTTCGCCTGGGCCTTGCGGCTGAGCGCGCTCGTGAAGCTGATCAGCGACAGCATCCTGGTGGGCTTCAAGGCCGGCGCCGGGCTGACCATCGCAATGACCCAGCTGCCGAGCCTCTTTGGCGTTCGGGGAGGCGGGCATAATTTCTTCGACCGGGCGGTCTTGTTCGCCGGGCAGCTCGGCCAGACTCAGGTCGTCGTGCTGGCCATCGGTGTCTTGGCGCTCGGGCTGCTCGTGCTCGGCGGGCGCCTGCTGCCGGGAAAGCCGGTCGCCCTCGCGGTGGTGGCGCTGTCGATCGTCGCTGCCACCATGCTCGGCCTTCCGGCCCTCGGGGTGCCGACGACCGGTGAGATCCCGGCCGGCCTGCCCGACCTGGCCGGGCCGGCGCTACGGCTGCGCGACGTCGAGGGGATCGTGCCGCTCGCCGCCGGATGCCTGCTGCTCGCCTATATCGAAAGCGTTTCGGCCGCCCGCACTTTCGCGGAAAAACACGGCTATGTGCTGGACCCGCGCCAGGAGCTGCTCGGCATCGGGGCGGCGAATCTCGCGGCCGCGCTGGGACACGGCTATCCGGTGGCGGGTGGCCTTTCGCAATCCGCGGTCAACGACAAGGCGGGCGCGCGCACGCCGCTCGCGCTCGTGTTCGCGTCGCTGACGCTGGCGCTGTGCCTGCTCTTCCTCACCGGGCTATTGGAAAACCTGCCCAAGGCGGTGCTGGCGGCGGTGGTGCTGACCGCTATTGCGGGACTGCTCGATTTTCCGGCTCTGTATCGCATGTGGCGAGTCAGCCGTCTTGATTTCTACGCCGCCGCGATCGCCCTTGGCGCCGTGCTGTTCCTGGGAATCTTGCAGGGAATCCTGTGCGCCGCCGTGGCATCGATCCTGATGCTGCTGGCCCGGGCGTCGCGTCCGCACGTGGCCTTCCTCGGCCGCATTCCCGGCACCGACAGCTACTCCGACCTCGAGCGCCATCCCGAGAACGAAGCGCTCCCAGGGATGATCGCCTTCCGTCCCGAGGCGTCCCTCATTTACGTCAATGCGGATGCGGTCTTGGAAACGGTATTGAACCGGCTTCGGGCGGACGGCCCATCGGAGATCCGTTGGGTGGTCTGCGATCTGTCGGCCTCGCCCTTCATCGATCTCGCCGGCGCGCGCGCCCTGCATGAGCTCCACCGCGACCTCGAGGCCCGCGGCATCGCGTTCCGCATCGTCGGCGCACGCGGCCGCGTGCGCGACCTGCTGCGCGCCGACGGCCTGGGCGACAAGGTCGGCGGACTCGACCGGGTCGTGACGCTCGCCAGCCTGCTCGGCGCAGACAGCAAACAGCCGCGAACCCACGGCAGTTGATGCAATGCAAGAAGCCGCAGGCGCTCCTCCCCTCCGCGTGCTCGACCCGATGGAACGCATTTCCGAGGTTCTGTTCGGCGTGATCATGGCCCTCACCTTCACGCTGACGCTCGGGGTCGCGATGGCCGACAATATGAAAGTTCGGACCATGCTGATCGCCGCACTCGGCTGCAATCTGGCCTGGGGGATCATTGACGCCGGGGTGTACCTGCTGGCTCGCGTCCACGACCAGGGGCGCAAGATCGCGAGATTGCGCGCCATGCGCGCGGCGAGCAACCCCGGCGCCGCGCAGCGCATCATCGCAGACGCGCTGCCCCCGCTGCTGGCGTCGGCCTTGAGGCCGGAGCAGTTGGAATTGATGCGGCAAAGACTGCGTCAATTGCCTGAGCCGCCCGGACATCCGGGGCTGACGAAACGCGATTGGCTCGGCGCCTTGGCGGTTTGCCTGCTCAGCTTCCTGTCCACGTTCCCGATCGTCATGCCTTTCGTCTTGATCGGCGATGCCCGGTTGGCGCTGCGGGCCTCCAACGCGGTCGCCATCGCAATGCTGTTTGTGTGCGGGTATGCGTTCGGGCGTCGCGCCGGGATTCGGCCCTGGGTGGCTGGCCTCGCGATGGTCGCCGCCGGCAGCGCGTTCGTCGGCGTCGCGATCGCCCTCGGCGGATGATGGCGGTGGCGGATCAAGGCATGCGTCAACCGCACACGCGATCTAGGCCGGATTGCGCGCCCGTATCCATGCGACCAGGAGTTCCCAGATTACCGCAAGGATGATCGGGCCGAGGAAAAGTCCGGTGATCCCGTAGGCCAGCGTGCCGCCGAGAACGCCGATCAATATGACCAGCATGGGCGTCTTCAATCCGCGGCCCATGACAAGAGGCTTGAGAATGTTGTCCAGCAGATTCACCGGTATCATGTAGGCGGTGAACAACAGGGCCGTTCCCGGCTCCATTGCGAACCAGCTCCAGATCACGACCGGGACCAATATAATCGCCGGACCGATTTGAATGATCCCGCAGATCAATACCGCGGACGTGATCAGACTGGACGCAGGAACGCCCGCGATCACCAGCCCGATGCCCGCAAGCATGGCTTGCAGAACCGAAATGCCGACAACGCCGCGCGAGACGGCGCGAATTGTGGCTCCTGCCAGGTTCGCAAACTCCTCGCCGCGATCGGGCACCAATCTGCGTAAAAACCTCTTGACGGCATCGACGATGGAAGGAGCCGGCGCAAAAAGGAATCCGGCGACAATAATGGCAACGAAGAATTTCAAGATGCCGATGCCCGCATCCGCCGCGATGCCGAGCAAGGTGGCGCCTACCGGTTTCAGTTGAGGAACGATCCTGGCCAAGGCCTCCTTCAGATTGGTCGACGCAAGATCCCAGAATTGGTAGATCGGGCCGCCAATCAGGGGCCACTCCTTCACCGCTGCCGGCGGCGCGGGAATCGCCAGGGTCGACAAGTCAAATCGCTCGGAGATCATTCGAAGGCTTTCGACCAGATCCAGCGCGAGCCAGGTTGCGGGTCCGATGACGACCAGCAGGCTGACGATCGTGATCAGAGCTGCAGCCAGACGCCGGCGCCCGCCAAGCCGCGGGACCATCCAATCGAAAGCCGGATAAAGCGCCACGGTCAGCACGGCGCTCCAAATGACGATCGTGACAAAGGGCTGGACGAGGACAAAAGTCCAATAAAGCACGAGACCGAGGACGCCGATTCGGATCGCCAGTTCGACGAATGTCGTCGTGAGTTGATCCCGGTCGGCCGGGTCTGGTCGATCGTCGGTCACTGCTGTCTTCCCCGACATACCTTACGCCGGGAAAAAGCCGGCGTACCGATCAATCGGCGGAATCGAGCATGCTCGCGCCTCGCTGACGGGCGCCGGGATGCCACCACGGAATTCGATCGATTGCGACCCGGACTACGACGCCTTGCTTCCTTCAATTTTCCTGACCGATGACAGGCCGATCACCTTTGCGTCCTTCGTCCGCGCCGCATCGATGCCGAACAAGCCCGCCATGTGCCGCAGCCGGTCCGCGACCTCGCCATCTATCTCGCCCGCGGCGCTCAGCACCTCGCGCAGCATCCCGAATGCCTTGCGGCGGGCCTCCGGCTCCTTCGGCAGAAGGCCCGGGATGGCGGCGAGCGCCGCCTCCTCGTCGATGACCAGCATGAAGAACTGCTCGCGCACCATGGCCTTGAATTCCGCCAAGGTCATCTTGCGCGCGCTGTCGCTGGCGGCATGCATGCGCCGAAGGGATTCGATCCCGCGCTCGTCGACGGCCGCCCGCGGCATGCCGACATACAGCATGGCGCGCACGCCAGCTTCGCGCAGGCCGCCGGCCGCCATGCGCGACTTGAGCTCCGCAATCCGGGTATCCACGAAGGCGCGATGGAGCTGGCTCTTTCCGGCCCGGCGCATCGGATGCGTATCGGCGGTATCGACCCCGACCGCCGCCTGCAGGAGCGGCGAGCCATAGACCGAGAGGAACATCCACTCGCCCCAGGTGTCGCGCATGTCGCGCCAGAAGTCGAGACCGACCACGACCTGGCGTGACACGAGCTCTTGCATCGCGACGAGAGGATTGTCGGACGCCACCGGCTTGCGATTCTTGCGGGCCTGCTCCGCCATCGCGCTCACCGGCGCCATGAGCGGACTTTCATCCGAGCACAGCGCGTATTGCAGGCGCAGCGGGTGCAGTTCCCGCATCAGCTCGGACACCGCGGGCGGCACCATGCGCACCACGGGCCGCACAAATGTGCGGTAAAAGGCGAGGTTCCGTTCTGACACCCGGGCTGCGGTGGCGAAGCGGCGCTCGTCGGCGGCATCGTTGCCGCCGAAAGCCCGGATATCGTCGAGCGTCCTTGCCTCGCAACGCATGACCCAGTCGCCGGAGACAAGGTCGGCGTTGGGTGTCTCGTCGGATTTGGCCTCGAACACCGCCTCGTAAAGGCCCGGCGGCAGCACGTCGATCAGGTCGATATTGCTCGAGAACTCGCCGTGTTCCTTGCGCGCCACCCCGGAGGAAACGAAGATTCCCAGATGTCCGACGGTTTCATGGACCGTGTAGACGATCGTCTGCCCGTAGGAGCGGATCTCGTCGACGTCCTCGTAGAGATCGAGGATCCATCCGAGCGCCTGCTGCGGCGGCGTGATGTTGTCGCCCTTCGAGCAGAACACCACGATCGGCGAATGGATGCTGCGGAGATCGACCGCGCTTCCGTCGGAAAGCCTGACCCGACCGGCCGCGAGATTGTTGCCGACGAAGAGCTCGTCGACGATGAACTGGATCTCTTCCGCGTTGAGATTGACGTGGCCGCCCCACCAGCGCTCGAAGCCGAGATAGCGCGCGGCTTCGGTGTCGATCTTGGCATAGAGATTGTACTGCTTGCTCCACAA
>DATBBS010000368.1:0-11218 GCA_036270895.1 Xanthobacteraceae bacterium | reverse complement strand
GTCGCGGCTTAGCGTGATCACGTCGGCCACCAGCCGGCTGATCTGCGGACGCGCGCTGTCGATGATGCCGCGCAGCCGGCGCGCCCGCTCGTTGAAGCGGGCGATCCAATGGAGCTCGTCCGTCACCGGTTCGGCCAGGGGGATTTCCGACAGGGCGCCCCTCAGGGTGGCGAAGAAGCTCGGCATGCCACGATGGGCGGAGGTTGTCGGCGGGCGCGGATTTGGATCGACATAGACCACGCGGCGATCCACCTCGCGGTAAGCGGGACGGCCGCGGATTGCCGTGATCGCGTGCAGGAAGGGCCGGCTGTTCAGCACGCCGCCGTCGATGAAGGGAACGGACGCCACGTCGACATTCATGCGGCCATAGGGCTCGAAATTCCGCGCGATGAATTCCGCGCGGCGTGGCCAGTCGGCCGATCGCGCTTTGACGACCTCATCCATCTCCAGGATGCGGGCGGGCGGGAAAGCGCCGGGAATAGCCGACGTCGCGCGCGCCGCGAAGGCAAGCGCCGGCGCGTTGTCGAGATCGAAGTCGCTTTCCACCGCGCCGCTGGCGCGGCGGCGATACTTGAAATGCAGCACGTGACGATGCTCATTCTCGTGGATCACCGGCGGATCGTGGATCTGCATGAGCTGCTGGCAGCCCCAGAAGTCCGTCACCGTGACGAACAGGTCGAGTCCCTGGCCGGAGGGCATGAGGGACGACCCGGGTTCGCGCGGCGCACCCATCACGGTAACGCCGTCATACATCATGGCGGCCATCTTGGGCCCGTCGAACGGTGGCTTGAACCAGCGCGACCGCATGAACAACGACAGCTTCGAGCGCACCTCGTGGTCGGAGATATGCTGAAGGCCCTTCGCGCCGGCGAGCCAGAAAAACGGCCGCAGAAACCACTTGCTCCATTGGCGCGCCTTCGCGTCCGGCGCCAAGAGCTCGGTAACGTCGGCATCCCGGAGCCAGAGGTCGCGCAACCCGGACATCGGCAGGTCGTGACTCAAGGCGCGGGCCAGCATCGTGCTGTTGATCCCTCCGGCGGAGGCCCCCGCCACGATGTCGACGATGACGCGGAGCTCGATCGTCCGGCCGATGTCGCGCAGCAGGTCGAAGTAGATGGACTCGGTGTCGTATTCGGGATCGTCGGGGTCGCGGAGGTCGAAGAAGGTCGCGGCCAGCCGCTTGTTCCTGTCGGTGATCCCGTGAACCGCGCTGGACGCCCGGGCGAGCTTCAGGATCTCCTTGGTGATCCCATGCATGTAGACGGCGAGGGAGACGCCGCCGAAGCAGACCAGCGCTATGCGGAGCTCCTTTTCGCGCAACGACGTCCCCGTCCGGTAGCGATTCGCAGGCTTGCGTGACATCATAGCGCATCGCCCCGCATGGCGAATGCCCGCGAGGGCGGCCGGTTCCCGCCGATCCGGGCTTCCGGCAGGGGCGAAAACCGCCTAGCATTCGGTCAATTCGACAAGCGTCCGGGAAACCGGACCGCCCAAACCTGTTCCGGAGGGAATTCCATGCATCGCAGACAGTTTCTCGCCGCCGCGACATTCGTGGCCGGCGCCTTGGGGGGCGCCAGCGCGTTCGCTCAGGACACCGTCAAGATCGGCTTCATCCTGCCGATGACCGGTCCGCAGCAATCGACCGGGCGGCAGATCTCGGGCGCCATCAAGCTCTTTCAGCAGCAGAACGGCGATACGGTCGCGGGCAAGAAGATCGAGATCATCATCAAGGACGATGCCGCGGTTCCCGATACGTCGAAGCGCCTCGCCCAGGAGCTGGTGGTCAACGACAAGGTCCATATGATTGCGGGCTTCGGGGTGACGCCCGGCGCGCTTGCGGTCGCGCCGATCGCGACCGAAGCCAAGATCCCCGAGATCGTCACCGCCGCCGGGACCTCGATCATCACCGAGCGCTCGCCCTATATCGTGCGCACCAGCTTCACGCTCGCGCAGTCGAGCGTCCCGATGGCCGAATGGGCGGCGAAGAACGGCATCAAGAAGGTCGTCACCATGGTGTCCGACTACGCGCCCGGCGTCGACTCCGAGGGCTCGTTCAAGGATGCCTTCATCAAGGCCGGTGGACAGATCCTGGAGTCGATCCGTTTCCCTCTCGCCAATCCCGACTTCGCGCCGGTGCTGCAGCGCGCGGGCGACGCCAAGCCCGACGCGATCTTCGTGTTCGTGCCGGCCGGACAGGGCGCGCCCTTCGTCAAGCAGTTCCTCGAGCGCGGCCTCGACAAGGCCGGCATCAAGATCATCGGCCCGGGCGACGTGACGGACGACGACGTGCTCAACAGCATGGGCGACCAGGTGATCGGCACGGTGACCGCTCATTTCTATTCGGCCGACCACAATTCACCGGCCAACAAGGCCTATGTCGAGGCCTTCAAGAAGGTGAACAACGGCATGCGGCCGAACTTCATGGCGATCGGCGGCTATGACGGCATGCACCTCATCTATGAGGCGCTCAAGAAGACCGGCGGCAAGACCGACGGCGACGGGCTGATCGCCGCCATGAAGGGGATGAAATGGGAAAGCCCGCGCGGCCCGATCTCGATCGATCCCGACACCCGCGATGTCGTCCAGAACATTTATATCCGCAAGGTCGAGAAGAAGAACGGCGAGCTCTACAATGTCGAGTTCGCGACCTTCGACGCCGTGAAGGATCCGATCAAGGCCGCCAAGAAGTGATGACGGCCAGCGATCTGAAATCTTTCACCGTCGATTGACAAATCGCCCGCGCATTTCGGCTGGTCGCACTTTGCGGCCGCCCGTGGCCGTGGTTCACCTTGACAGGTGAATCGACGCCGTCGGGACCCGGCCCACCATGGTCGCGCCTCACCCCATGGCCGTGAAGAACAGGCCTTGGGGGCGAACGCAAGATCGTCCGTGCCGCGTATTCAGTGCTGCATATGCAAATCCATCAGCTCGTTCATCGGCATCGCCATGTTGGCGTTCAGATTGTCCATGATCCACAGCGACCCGGCGATCACCAAAGCCACGATGAGCACCCCGAATGCCAGCGCGAGTACGTTGTTGGTGTTGTCGGCGCCGGTGGTGATGTGCAGGAAGAAGACCAGATGAACGCCCATCTGGGCGATGGCCAGCACCGCTAGCCCGAGCGCGACGCCCGGCGGCCAGAGCAGCGACGTGTTGGCGACCCAGAATGACGTCGCGGTGAGAAGAACGGCCAGAAACAGTCCGGTCGTGTAAACAAGCAGTGGGTACGCGTCCGCCTCTTGCGGCCGGCCGGATGGCGAGTTGTCTCCGGGGGCGCGGTCATAGGGTGTTGTGGTCATTGGCTTACTCCCATCAGATAGACGACCGTGAACAGCCCGACCCAGATGATGTCGAGCGCGTGCCAGAACAGGGAGAAGCAGAGCAGGCGGCGCTCCACGGTGGCCGCAAAGCCTTTGATCGCCACCTGCGCCATCATCACGACGAGCCAGACCAGGCCGATGCTGACGTGCAGCCCGTGGCAGCCCACGAGCGCGAAGAAGGCGGACAGGAAAGCGCTGCGTTGCGGACCGGCCCCTGCGGCGATCATCGCGGCGAACTCGCGGATCTCCAGCGCGAGGAACGCGGCACCGAGCGCGAAGGTGATCGCAGCCCACAGATAGGTCGTGCGCTGCCGCTGCGAACCGATGGCCAGCGACATCAGCCCGCAGGTGTAGCTCGAGGCGAGAAGGCAGGCGGTTTCGATTGCAACGCTTACTTGGTTGAACAACTGAGCCCCGGTCGGGCCGCCCGCCGTCGCGCGCACCAGCACCGCGTAGGCGGCGAAGAACGCCGAGAACATCACGATGTCGCTCAACAGGAAGATCCAGAACCCATAGGCCACCACGGTCCGCTTGGGCGCGGGCCCGGCCTCGGCGGCACCGACCATGTCCTCGGGGCGGACGTCATGAACCGCAACTGCGACATTCATGGCACGACTCCCGCCGGGTGAGCGCGGTCGAACTGTTCGATCTGTCGGGCCGGTATCTCCACTTCCTCATGCTCGCGAAAAGCGAAAACGAGTATCGTCGCGAAGGCGCCGAGCACGCCGAGAGCCGCCATCCACCAGATGTGCCAGATCAGCGCAAAACCGGTGACGACGGCAAAAAACGCGGTGACGAAGCCGGTCGCGCTGTTCCTCGGCATGTCGATCGCCTCGTAGTTGCGCCCGTCCTTTGCAACGGACTGTTTGGCGCGCGCGGATTCCTTCGAAGCCCAAAACACGTCCATCGCGAAGACATGCGGCAGCAGGGCAAAATTCCAGGCCGGCGGCGGCGATGCCGTGGCCCATTCCAGCGTGCGGCCGTTCCAGGGATCGCCGGTCGCATCGCGGTGCTCTGCGCGGGTGCGGATCGACACCACGAGCTGCACGATCTGGCAGGCGATTCCAACCATGATCACGAGCGCACCGAACGCGGCCAGGATCAGCCAGGGGCGCCAGCTCGGATCGTCGTAATGTTGCATGCGCCGCGTCATGCCCATCAGTCCCAGCGCGTATAACGGCATGAACGCGAGATAGAAGCCGGTCAGCCAGCACCAGAAGGACGCCTTGCCCCAGCGTTCGTCGAGCGTGAAGCCGAAGGCCTTGGGGAACCAATAATTATAGCCCGCCATCGCCCCGAACACGGTGCCGCCGATGATGACGTTATGGAAATGCGCCACCAGGAACAGGCTGTTGTGCAGCTGGAAATCGGCGGGCGGCACCGCCAGCAGCACGCCGGTCATGCCGCCGATGACGAATGTCACCATGAAGCCGAGCGACCACAGGATTGGCACGGTGAAGCGCACCCGGCCGCCCCACATGGTGAACAGCCAGTTGAAGATCTTCACGCCCGTCGGCACCGCGATGATCATGGTCATGACGCCGAAGAAGCCGTTGACGTTCGCGCCGGCCCCCATGGTGAAGAAATGATGCAGCCAGACCAGGAAGGACAGCACGCAGATCGCCATGGTGGCGGCGACCATCGAGCGATAGCCGAACAGCGGCTTGCCCGAGAAGGTCGAGATCACCTCCGAGAAGACCCCGAAGGCCGGCAGCACCAGGATGTAGACTTCGGGATGGCCCCAGACCCAGAACAGATTGACATACATCATCTGGTTGCCCTGGCCTTCGAACGTGAAGAAGTGAAAGCCGAGATAGCGGTCGAGCAGCAGCATCGCGAATGTGGCGGTCAGAACCGGAAAGGCCGCCACGATAAGCAGATTGGTGGCGAGCGCCGTCCAGCAGAAGACCGGCATGCGCATGTAGCCCATTCCGGGCGCACGCATCTTGAGGATGGTCGTGACGAAATTGATTCCCGTCAGCAGCGTGCCCAGGCCGGATATCTGCAGTGCCCACAGGTAGTAATCGACGCCGACCCCGGGCGAGAATTGCAGCTCGCTCAGCGGCGGGTAGGCGACCCAGCCCGTCTTTGCGAACTCGCCGACAACCAGCGAGATGTTGGTCAGAAGAATGCCCGACGCGGTCAGCCAAAGGCTCACGGAGTTCAAGGTCGGAAACGCGACGTCACGGATGCCGAGCTGCAGCGGCACGGCGAAGTTCATCAGGCCGATCATGAAGGGCATCGCCATGAAGAAGATCATGATGGTGCCGTGCGCCGAGAAGATCTGGTCGAAATGCTCCGGCGGCAGATAGCCCTGCGCGCCGGCGGCGGCGACGGCCTGCTGCGAGCGCATCATGATCGCGTCCGCGAAGCCGCGCAGCAGCATGAGCAGCGCCAGCACGCAATACATCACGCCGATGCGCTTGTGGTCGACCGATGTGAGCCACTCGCGCCACAGATACGGCCACCATCCCTTGAGCGTGACCCACGCGAGGACGAGCACGATGCCCAGCACCATCATTCCCGATGCGGCCATGATGATAGGCTGATCGAACGGGATCGCATCCCAGCTCAGCTTGCCAAGCAGGTTCATTTCTCAGTCCTCTGCGACGTCGAGAGCGGCGATGATGCGTTCGCCGCCCATGGGAAGCTCAGGATTTTCTGGAACAGTCCGGAAGCGACCGAACGATAGGTGAAGGGCGCGACGGCCCGGCTCGGCTTGGCAAGATCGGCGTAGCTCGCCGCGTCGAGCGCCGGACCGCTGTTGCGGGCCGCCGTCACCCATTGCGCAAACTGCGCCGACGGCACCGCGTCGACCGTGAAGCGCATGTCGGCGAAGCCTTCGCCGCTGAAATTGGCCGAGAGCCCGGGATAGCTTCCAGGATGGTCCGCCTGCAGATGCAGGCGCGTCACCATGCCTGACATCGTGTAGATCTGGCTGCCGAGCTGCGGCACGAAAAAGCTGTTCATGACCCCCGAGGAGGTCAGCTCGAAGCTGAGCGGGGTGCCGACCGGCACGGTCAGGTGATTGACGCTGGCGATGCCCTGCTCGGGATAGATGAAGAGCCATTTCCAGTCGAGCGAGACGACCTGGATCGTGACCGGCTTGGCGGTCGAGCTGATCGGCTTGCGTGGATCGAGGTCGTGGGCGCCGACCCAGGCGACGCCGCCCACCAGCAGCACCGTCATGGCTGGAATGGACCAGACCAGCAGCTCGAGGCGGCCGGAATATTCGAAGTCGGGCAGGTAGGTGGCGTGCCGGTTCGATGAACGGAACCACCAGGCGACGCCGAGCGTGGCGACGATCGTCGGGATCACAATGGCCAGCATGATCCCGAGCGAATTGAACAGGATCTGCCGTTCGGCGGACGCGATGGGGCCGTGCGGATCGAGGACGCCTTGGGAGCAGCCGCCGAGCGCCATGGCGGCGACCAACACAACGGCGAGGACATCGCTGGGCATGTTAGACCTCGTCTGTCCTGACCCTGATGGCGCTGGCGGCAGTTCGGGTGGGGCGCCACAGGGGGTTGGCTGTGGCCGCTCCGGCGGCAGTCGGGGCGGCGCGTATGGAGAACTTGGAGGGCCACTGGTCGTTCCCGTTGCCGGCCAACAGCGCGGCGAAGAGGACGAACAGGTAGAGAATGGAAAACCCGAACAGGCGATGCGCGGGGCCGCGATCGGCATGACGGCTTCTGTCGAGCTGCCACGCGAGCCCGACCAGGATCACCCCGCAGACGGCAGCCGCCAGGCCATAGATCGCGCCGGCAAAGCCGAGTCCCCAGGGCAGCAGCGAAACCGGCAGCAGAAGGACGCTATAAATGGCGATCTGCCGCGTCGTTGCGGTCCGGCCGGCCACGACCGGGAGCATCGGAACGCCGGCGCGGGCATATTCATCGGCGCGGTTGAGCGACAGCGCCCAGAAATGCGGCGGCGTCCACAGAAAGATGATCAGGAAGAGGATCAGGGGCTCCAGGCCGATGCCCCCGGTGGCGGCAGCCCAGCCGATCACGGGCGGTAGGGCGCCGGCGGCGCCGCCGATGACGATGTTCTGAGGCGTAAGCCGCTTGAGCCACATCGTGTACACGACGATGTAGAAGAAGATCGCGAAGGCGAGCAGCGCCGCCGCCCCGACGTTGGCCGCAATGCCAAGGACCACGACCGCGCCGCAGGCGAGAACGAGCCCGAAGGCAAGCGCTTCTGCCCGCGAGATCCTGCCGCGCGGGATTGGACGCCGGGCGGTGCGACTCATCACGGCGTCGATGTCGGCGTCGTACCACATGTTGAGTACCCCGGCGGCGCCGGCACCGGCCGCAATCGCGAAGAGCGCAATGGAGCCGAGCAGCGGATCGAGGCGACCCGGCGCGATCATCAGCCCAACGAATGCGGTGAACACCGCGAGCAGCATGACACGCGGCTTCATGAGGGCGACGAAATCTGGCACCCGCGTCGTCGAACGCGTGCGTGAAGGAAATTGAAGGTGAGCGACGGGAGCCGCCGTGATCTTCATGGTCAATTCCCTCAGCGGTCCGCTGGCCGCGGCGATGGTGCAAGAGATGGAGCGGGCGCCGGTGCGGCGCCACTGAATTGGCAGCCGCAAAGTTCAATTCGAATTGGATTGCGGCACGGCCGGGAAAGCCGCAGCAATTTCGGCAAGATCCAGGCCCGGTGTTCCTTATCGGGAACGACTGGACGATATCGACATCGAGGGCCTCGACCGGCTGCGGCCCGGAGGGCGTAGCGAAGAAATGCCGTGCGGGTTTACGGAACCGGTCACCCGACGGGGCTATCCTCGCATGCGCCGATGGTGCCCCCGGCCGGCGGTTGCTATGCTGGCGGCGGGCGCGAGCGGCGGAGCGGGATGAGGGGTCATCTCCAGCCTGGCGCCGTCATCTTCAGAGAGGCAGAACCGTGCTGACACGACGCGAGTTTGCATGGGCGGCCGGTGCGACGCTTCTTGCGGGCGGCGCGCACGCCCAAAGCTATCCCGACCGACCGATCCGCATCCTGATCGGCTATCCGGCCGGAGGCGGCGTCGACCTCGTGGCGCGGCTGCTGGGCGAGCCCATGAAGGCGGCGCTCGGCCAGCCGATCATCGTGGAGAACCGGCCGGGTGCCAGCGCCATGCTGGCCGCGCAGGCGGTCGCCACCGCGCCGCCCGACGGCCACACCTTGCTGATGGCGGCGGCCGGCGAGATCGCCACCAACCAGCATCTCTACAAGGAGCGCATGACCTACGACCCGCTGCGCCAGCTTGCGCCCGTCGCACTGGTCGGGATCGTGCCCTGCGTGGTGGTGGTGGCGGCGACGACGCCGGTGCACACGCCGGCGGAGCTCATCGCTTATGCGCGCGCCAACCGCGGCAAGCTCTCCTTCTCATCCTCCGGCATCGGCAACCCGCAGCAGCTGGCCGGCGAATTGATGAACACCATGGCGGGGACCGACGTGCTGCACGTGCCGTATCGCGGCTCGGCGCCGGCGGTGACGGACGTCGCGGTCGGGGCGGTGACGATGAGCTTCTCGAGTCTGGCAGCCGCGCTGCCGCTGATCCAGGATGGCCGGCTGCGCGCGGTGGCCGTGACCTCGCGCGAGCGCATGCCGCAATTGCCCGACGTCGCGAGTTTCGCCGAGGCGGTGCCGGAGCTCAAGGATTACGAGCTGTTGAACTGGTTCGCAATGTTTTCGACCGGCGGCACCCCTGAGCCGGTGATCGTCCGCCTCAACCAGATCGCCAACACGGTGCTGCGCGACAAGGCGATCATCGAGAAGCTCGAGGTGCAGGGCATCGTGGCGCGGCCGATGGGCCCGGCCGAGTTCCGCGCCTTCGTGGCGGCCGAGGCGGCGAAATTCGGCAAGGTCATCGCGCAGGCGAATATCCGGGCGGAGAACTGATCGGCGTGCTTGCGGCGCGCGAAGGTCATCGATGAAAGCGATCTGGTTTGCGGCGCTGCTCGCGGTCCTGCCGGCCGATCAGGCGCTCGCCTGGGGGCAGGAGGGGCACGCGATCGTCGCCGAGATCGCGCAGCGCCGGCTCTCGCCCCAGGCGACCGCCGAGGTATCCCGCCTGCTCGGTCGCGGGCACTCGCTGGCATCTGTTGCGAGCTGGCCCGACGACGTGCGCGATGCGCGCCCCGGCACGTCACGCTGGCATTTTGTCGATATCCCGCTTGCGTCCGACCGCTACATTCCGGCCGAGCACTGCGCGCCGTTGCCGCAGGGCGATTGCGCCATCGCGGAGCTGGACCGGCTGAAGAGCGCGCTGCGTTGCGGGCGCGGCGCGAATACCCGTATCGAGGCGCTGAAATTCGCCGTGCACCTCGTGGGCGATCTCCACCAGCCGCTCCATACGGTGGACGAACAGCGGGGCGGCAACGCGATCCCGGTCCAGGTGCATTTGCGCGGTCTCGTGTGCTCGCAGGCCTGCAAGGCGCCGCTCGCGAGCAACTTTCACCTGGCTTGGGACAGCGACCTGATCCATGCGGCTGTGTGGGACTGGGGCGCCTACGTGGACCGGCTCGAATCCGGCTGGCTCAAGGGCCGCGAAGCGCGCACGCGCCAGGCGGCCGGCGGCACGCCGGTCGACTGGGCCTTGGAGACGCATAAGGCTGCCCGCACGGTGTGGAATCTGCTGCCGCCCAACCGGGTGCTGGACGACGATTATTTTCAAAAAGTCCTGCCCACGATCGACCGCCAGCTCGGGCTGGCGGGTCTGCGTCTGGCGCGCTTCCTCAACGAGGCGTATGGATCGAAAGCGTGCCCGACGCGGTACTGAAACGGAGACAAAAATGCGGCGAGGCCCGGCAGAGCGCATGCGCCGCCTGATCGGCATCGCGTTCGGCTGCGTGCTCGCCGCGTTCGGCACGCCGGCGTCGGCGCAGCCCTATCCGACCCACCCGATCCGGCTGTTCGTCTCGTTTCCGCCGGGCGGAGCGGCCGACCTGGTGGCGCGCGTGTTCGGGCAGGCGCTGTCGGTGCGGCTCGGCCAGCCGGTCGTGATCGAGAACCGCCCCGGCGCCAACGGCAATCTGGCGGGCGACGCGGTCGCCAAAGCGGACCCTGACGGCTACACGCTGCTGCTGGGGCCGAGCGCGCTGTTTGGCATCAACCCACATCTCTATGCGAAGATGCCGATCGATCCGCTCAAGGATCTGCTGCCGGTCGCCAGCCTGGTGCAGAATGCGCTGGTGCTGGCCGCCAACCCGGCGCTCACGGCCGGCAAGGATTTTCGCGGCTTCGTGGCGCTCGCCCGCGCGGCCCGGCCGCCGCTGTTCTATGCCTCGATCGGCAACGGCAGCGAGCACCACCTCGCGATGGAGCTGTTGAAGCAGCAGGCCGGCATCGACCTCACGCATGTGCCTTACCGCGGCGGCGGCCCGGCCGCGATCGGCGTGATCGGCGGCGACGTCGCGGCGATGTTCGGGGGCGGCTCGGTCGCGCCTCTGATCCTGTCTGGCCAGCTGCGCGGGCTTGCGGTCAGCGCGGCGCGGCGCACGCCGTTGCTGCCCGACCTGCCGGCGATCGCCGAGATATATCCCGGCTTCGAGATCACGCTCTGGCAGGGGCTGTTCGCGCCGGTCGGCACCCCGCCCGATATCGTGGCGCGGCTGCGCGCCGAGGCGAGCATTGTGCGCGTGTTGCCGGAGGTGACCGAGCGGCTGGCGGCGGCCGGCGCGGGCGAGCCGCTGGTCACCACGGACGCCGAGTTCCTGGCGCGCATCCGCGCCGATTACGAAAAATTCGGCAAGGTGATCCGGGGGATCGGGGCGAAGGTGGAATGAGGGATCGTCGGCCGGTCTCGTGCGATCGGCAAGCCGAGGGACAGGCTGCACGATCCGGAACCTGGCTTGAACACTAGCCCCCACAC
This sequence comes from Xanthobacteraceae bacterium, assembly GCA_036270895.1. Taxonomy (GTDB): domain Bacteria; phylum Pseudomonadota; class Alphaproteobacteria; order Rhizobiales; family Xanthobacteraceae; genus JAVDCA01. The sequence goes on along the minus strand of DATBBS010000368.1, from coordinate 37 downwards.
CGTCGCTTGCGCTAAGGTGCCGCCAACTTGTGGCGAG
>DATBBS010000367.1:0-9801 GCA_036270895.1 Xanthobacteraceae bacterium | reverse complement strand
TCTCCGTCGGACTGCCGTTGCTCGATGCGATGATCCCGGCCGCCACCGCGCTCGCCAAGACCGAAGCCGCGCCGAAGCTGCGGGTGGGCTTCTTCTATATCCCCCACGGCGCCGTCATGTGGAACACGAAGCACGGGAAGGCGATGGATCGCTGGACCCCGAGCGGCGCCGGCGCCGATTTCAAGCTCAGCCCGATCCTCGAGCCGCTCGAGAAGCACAAGAACGCCGTGATTTCCATCGCCAATCTCGAGAACAAGGCCAGCGTCGCCTCGGTGCACAAATACAACCCGGCGACCTGGCTCAGCGGCGTCAAGCCCGATCTCAAAGCGCCCGGTCCCAGCATGTCTGCGACGATCGACCAGATCATCGCCGGGCGCATCGGTCAGGAGACCGCGCTGCCGTCGCTGGAGGTCTGCTCGGAGGGTGAAACCCAGGCGGTCGCGTGCGAGGCCGGATTCGGCTGCCTCTACAGCTCCACCTTGTCGTACCGGAACGCAAACTCGCCTTTGCCGATGGAGTCCAACCCGCGCAAGGTTTTCGCACAGCTGTTCGGTGAAGGCGCCACGGCGGAAGAGCGCGTGGCCATCGTCCGGCAGAAGCGGAGCATCCTTGATTTCATCGCCGAGCGTACCCGGGCGCTGCAACTGGAGCTGGGACCGGGCGACAAGGTGCTCCTCGACGGCTACCTGGACACGGTGCGGGAGATCGAACGGCGCGTTCAGCTGGCGCAGAACCGCGATCTCTCGGGCGTGGCGGCGGCCGAGATACCGGTGGCCGAGCAGGATATGGCGATCGACAAGGAGGTGCGGCTGTTGTTCGACCTGATCGCGGTTGCGTATCAGGCCAATCTCACGCGCGTGGCCTCCTACATCATGATCGGCGAAGGCACCAACCGGACCTATAATCACATCGGCGTGCCGGATTCCTTCCATCCGCTGTCACATCATGCGGATTACCCCGATCGGCTCGAAAAGCTGGTCAAGATCCAGCGCTATCACATGGAGCGGTTTGCGGAGTTCGTGGCGAAGCTCGCCGCCACCCGCGACGGCGAAGGCACGCTGCTGGACAACTCCATGTTGCTGTACGGCTCCAACATGTCCAACAGCAACCTGCACAGCAATTATCCGCTGCCCAACATCCTGGTCGGCGGCGGCGCCGGCGCGCTCAAGGGGGGGCGGCAGATCGAGCTGCCCGAACGCACGACGATTTCCAATCTGCACCTCACGCTGCTGAGTAAGGCGGGTCTGGAGATGAAGAGCTTCGGGGACAGCACCGGCGAGATCGCCGATGTCTAACCGCTCGGGAGGCTCCGCCATGAATCGCAGGGCAATCATGAAAGGTGCGTTGGGCGGCATCGTGGGTCTGACCCTGCCGCCCCTCGGGCGCCTTGCTTTCTCCCAGGAAGGACCCGCGGTCGTCCCGGTGAGCGAGGGTTTCGTGATGGTCACCGGCGCCGGGGGTAATGTCCTGGTGCGGACGGCAAGCGCCGGTCAGGTGCTGGTGGACGGCGGCGCCGCCGAGTTCACCGATGCGATACTCGGGCGCCTGCGCGAGCTGCCGGGCGCAGGCCATATGACGACAATATTCAACACGCACTGGCACCGGGAGCAGGTGGGCGGGAACCTGGCCTTCGGGCGGTCGGAGGCGAAGATCATCGCTCACGAGAAGACCCGGGCGCGTCTGGCGACGGATTATTACCTGCACGACGAGGATCGGTATGAGAAAGCGCTGCCCGCGGCGGCTCACCCGAGCGTGACCTTTTTTTCCGGCGACCAGGCGCTCGCCGGCGATGAGCGGATCGAGTACGGCCACCTGCTCGAGGCCCACACCGACGGCGACATCTATGTGTTCTTCCGGGACGCCAACGTGCTGGCGGCGGGTGACGCCATTTCGCCGCTCAAGGATCCGGTGCTCGACTGGTTCGGCGGCGGCTGGCTGGGCGGGCGGGTCGACGCGCAGGAAAAGCTCCTGAAGCTCACCAATGCGGAGACGCGGATCGTGCCGAGCTACGGTCCGGTGGTGGGTCGCACCGAGCTGCAGGCCGAGTTCGACATGTCGCGCGTGCTCTTCGATCGCATGCTTGATCTGCTGCGGAAGGGCATGAGCGCACAAGACATGCTCGATGCGGGACTGATGCAGGGTCTGAATCGGACCCTTCGGGACCCGTTCAGGTTCACCTACGACGCCCATAAGGGCTATTGGGCGCATCACAATTCCCTCGGACCGGATGTGCTCTGATGGATACCGTCATGAAACGCGCCATTTTCGCCGCCGTTTTTTGCCTCGCCGCGGCCGGCACGGCCGCCGCCGCCGATGACAGCCTCGCGGGTCTGATCCAGGCGGGCAATCGCGACGCCGCGCTCAAGATGATCGCGGCGGGCGCCGACGTGAACGCAGCCCAGGGAGACGGTACGACGCCGCTGCACTGGGCCGTCTACAAGGTCGACGCGGATCTTGCCCGCGCGCTGCTCGAGCGCGGGGCGAAGCCCGATGTGGTCAACAACTACGGCTCGAGCCCGTTGGCGGAGGCGGTCAAGGTTGCCAATGCGCGCCTGGTCGAAATGCTGCTCGACGCAGGCAGCAACGTGGAGGTGCCGAACCAGGAGGGCCAGACGGCTCTGATGCTGGCCGCGCGCGCCGGATCCCTGGACGTTGCCGAGCTGCTGGTGCGCCACGGCGCCAACGTCAATGCACGCGAGACATGGCGCGGCCAGACCGCGCTGATGTGGGCCACGGCCGCGCGCTCGGGCGAGCTGACGCGGTTTCTCATCGACCACAAGGCGGACGTCAATGCCCGTTCGCTGGCCAACGACTGGCCGACCCAGCTGACCGGCGAGCCGCGCAACCAGTATCGCCCCACCGGCGGCCTGACACCGCTGCTCTACGCGGCGCGCTCGGGATGTACGGATTGCGTGCAGGCGCTGCTGGACGCCGGCGCGGATCCCAACCGGCCGAACCCCGACGGTGTGACGCCGCTGATGGTGGCCATCGACAATTTCGCATTCGACACCGCAAAGCTCCTGTTCGAGCGCGGCGCCAGTCCGCATCTGTGGGATTGGTGGGGCCGCACCGCGCTCTACGTGGCGATCGACATGAACACGTACAGCCTGGATGCCTACGCGGAACGCACCGGGCCGCCCATCGTGACGACGAAGACCACCGCGATCGAGCTCGCACGGCTGTTTCTGGCCGCCGGCGTCAACCCGAACACGCAGCTGAACATGCACCGGCCCGGGCGCGGCGGCAACTCCGGCCGCTTCGCCGACGAGATCATCACCACCGGCGCCACGCCCATGTTGCGCGCGGCCGGCGGACTGGACAGCGCGGCCGTGCGGCTGTTGCTGGAATATGGCGGGCGTATCGATGTGCCCAACGTGATGGGCGTGACGCCCCTGATGGCCGCCGCGGGGCTGGGCATGGAACTCAGCCCGCGCTTCAATCCCAGCGCCAATGATGCGCAGGATCGGTCGATCGCGACTCTCGAAATCCTGCTGGCGGCCGGCGCCGACGTGAACGCGCGGATGACCGACGTCAAGAGCAAGACCGCGCGCATGGGGCGTGGCAGCACGCTGCCGGAGCGGGGTGGGCAGAGCGCGTTATTCGGCGCGACGCAATACGCCTGGCCCCGCGTGGTCCAGTACCTGATCGATCACGGCGCGGAAGTTGCGATCAAGGACGACCGCGGCGTGTCACCGCTCGATGCCGCTTCGGGGCGGGCCGGCAGCAGCGACAATCGGCCATCCCCCGAGGTCGCCAAGATACTCCAGACGGCAATCGGCCAGTAGACTGTGGGAGCGGGCCGCTTCACCGATCCTTAAACACGGCCGTGCTAGACGGTCGTCATGGACCTGAGCCTCATCACCGCGCTCCTCGGCGCCCAGGCGAGCAACACCCGGCTCGACATGGGGGCCGAATTGCTGCGCATGAATGCGGATAGCGAGCGCGCGATCGTGCAAATGATCGGTGCCGTGGCTCAGAACGCCAATCCGCTTGCCAATGTGGCCGCCGGCACCGGCACCAATTTGGATATCACCGCGTAAGGCGTGCGCCTGGCCGTCAGGGCTCACATATTGCCGTGCCTGCGCTTGATGGTCTGGCGGATCGCCACGCATCTGGGTGTTGAAATAGGCCTGATGGCCGCCGTCGACCTCGACGTCCCAGTCCTTCGGGATGACCGCGTCGATGGCCCGGATCACCTCGCGGGGATCCAGCTCCCCGGGCGCGCTAAGCTGTCAGCCGTCGTGGGTCGCATAATCGACAGGTCAGCCCGCCCTGGTCGTTGATCTCGATCTGGAAGGTTTCGGACAAGCCCGCCTTTCCAGACGACGTTAGTTGGAGTGCACGGCTGCCCGACACGCATTTGAGCCATCCGAGCTCCAATAGACGATCCAGAATCCGAGCTCCGACGAGTCCCTTGAGGTGATAACGACGCTCGCTCCAGTCGAGACAAGGCTGGCAGAAAAGCCGCCGAGTCCGCGGCCTCAGATCAGCGCCGAACGCGGAAAGGAAACGCCCGCCCGAAGACGTGACCTCACCGCCATCATCGGTGAGTACGATGTGCCCCATGGCCACAAGTGCATCGGTAACAGCGACTCCTACCTGGCCAGCCAGGTGATCGTAGCAACTTCGGGCAAAACGGAGTGCATCGTCGTTTGCGGACCGCGGCTGACGGCGGGGTGGCACCTCTATGGCGGCGACGACCTTCATGCTCTCCAGCATCGTCGCGACCAGAGGGGACGCGATCCGATAATAGCTGAAGCGGCGGTCGCGGATGACGGTCAAAAGCCGCGCCGCAACCAGCTTGCTCAGGTGGCCGCTCGCCGTCGAGCGGGAGACATTGGCGCAGTAAGCAAGCTCAGTGGCCGTCAGCGACTGGCCGCCCATAAGGGCGTTGAGCATCGTCGCTCGCGCAGTGTCACCCACGAGAGCGGCCACCTCCACCAGATTTGCAGCCGCGACCATCCCTGACCCTATCGCTGATGCCGTAAGCATATCAATCGAAGACAGTTCGGCATGGGCCGAACTGTTCGCGCGAGACAATTGCGAACCTCGCCGCAAGAATGCGCTGCAGCCCTGGTCTAGCAGGGACGCTCACAGTTGGCATGGAGGATGAGATGGTCGCCTATTGGGTCGCGCGTTCGAAGGTCAACAATCCCGATCAGTACAAGAAGTACGCCGACCTCGTACCAGGCATCCTCGAAAAATTCGGCGGCAAGTTCCTGGCGCGCGGCGGCAGGTTCAAGATCCTCGAGGGCCCGGAGAAATTCCACCGCTTCATCGTCATCGAATTCCCCAGTTTCGAGAAGGCGGTCGCCTGCCACGACTCGCCCGAGTACCTCGAGGCCGCGGCGCACCGCAAGAAGGACGGCGCGAGCGAATTGGAGGTCGTCATCGTCGAAAGCATCGGAGAGACGCCGTAGGCGGCCGATAAAAGGGGGTGAGGGGGGATGTGGACCGGCGCGAAAGCCTGGGCCCGGAATATGATCTTCGCTTCCGGTCTTCCGCTCTGAGGGGACCTCACGCAGGCGTGCCGAGGTTCGAACGGCTCACATGTTGCCGTGGCCGCGCTTGATGGTCTGGCGGATCACCGGTGCGGTGACCCGATCGGAGATCTGGATGTTCCAGATTTCGCTCTCGCCCTGCGCCGCGAAGTCGGCGAACAGCTTCGGGATCACCGACACGTCGCGGATCTCGTGGCCGCGCAGCCCGAAGCCGCGGGCGATGTTCTCCAGCGGCGGCCGGCCAAACACCGCCAGGCTGTCGTCGAGGCCGTCGGCGCGCAGCTTGTGAAACTCCGAACCGTAGCCGCCGTCGTTCATCGCGCAGATCAGGATGCGAAATCCCTGGCGCTTGAGCGTCTCGAGCTCCTGGATGTGGAACAGGAGCCCGCCGTCGCCTTCGAACAGCACGATCGTGCCGTCGCGGCCCTGCCGGCGCGCCGCCGCGACCCCGAGCGCATAGGACAGGCCGTTGCCGACCGCGCCGAACTCGCGCACCGTGGTGTAGCGCTCCGCCGGCCGGCCGCGCATCTGGGTGTTGAAATAGGCCTGATGGCCGCCGCCGACGACGACGTCCCAGTCCTTCGGCACGACCGCGTCGATGGCCCGGATCACCTCGCGGGGATCGAGCTCCCCGGGCGCGATGTCGAACGGCATCGCGTCCGCGGGCTCGGTCGCGATGCGATGCGCGAGCTCTTTCGAGCGGATCGCTGCCTCCGTTGGTTTGCCGACACCCAATTTCCTGTCGAGGCCCGCCAGGATGGCCTCGACGCCGACGCGGGCGTCCGATCGCACGTAGATGTCGGCGGCCTTCTGCCCGTCGCGCAGGCCGCGCGGGGCATCATCCAGCTGGATCTTGAGGGCTTTTCCCCACCAGGCTCCGCCGCCCACGTAGTAGGACAGGCTGGTGCCGACCGCGAGCACCACGTCGGCTGACTCGTACATCTCCCGGCCCAGCGACGTGAAGTAGCTGCCGGTGATGCCGAGCCCGAACGGATGGTCGTGGAATAGGCCGCGGGCGGGGAGCGTGTTGGAGAGCAGGGCGCCGCAGCGATCGGCGAGCGCGATCACCGCGTCGCGCGCGCCGGACCACAGCACGCCGCGGCCGCCGAGGATGATCGGCCGCTTGGCGGCCGCCAGCCGCTCGACGACCTCGGCCACGAGCTCGGGATCGGGCTGCATGCGCCCGACCTTGGGCTGGTACATCGCCGAGGTCTCGTAGGGCGTGTTGGCCATGTATTCGACCTTCTGCAGGTCGTAGGGAATGCCCAGCACCACCGGGCGCCGCTCATATTTGGCGACGTGGAAGGCCTCGCGCACGTGGTCCATCATGCGCGGCAGGCTGTGCGCCGCGATGTAGTGCGCCCCGGTCGCCGTCACGAGCGGCGCCTGGTCGATATACTGGTTGTAGAATTTGGCGTTGATGGGCGACTCGCCGGCGAACACCACCATCGGCAGGCGGGCGCGCACCGCGGCGGGCAGCGCCGTCATCAGCTGCGTCACGCCCGGGCCGCAGGTGACCGACGCAACCGCGAGCTTGCCGGTCGCCACGTTGTAGGCGGTCGCCGCCGCCACGGTCACGTGCTCGTGCCGGACATGGACGGACTGCACGCCCGGCAACTTGGCGAAGGCGGTGGACCAGTGCATGTTGCCGTCGCCCATCAGGACGAACTGCGTGTCGACTCCCTCCGCCAGGAAGGCTTCGGCGAGAGCTTCGTAAAGCTTGGGCATGGGTACCCTCGGATTGTGGGGAGACCTGGCCACCGGTTTGACGCACCGGTTCCCATTTTGGTTTGTGCCGGAACCCTAGAAGATGGGCAGGCCGTTTTTCCGTGCGACAGGCGGATCGAACCCATGTTGGCGACAATCCTTCACGGCCCCGAATCCGGTGTCAGAAGAAGTCCGCTGAAACGATCCGTCAGCTTCAAAAGTGCCGCCAAAGGTCAGGGCGCGGCCCTCTCCGAACAGTGTCCTTCCACTGGTCACGAGGCATACGAAGGTCTTGCCATCGCGTTGCCGCCCGGCGCCATACCAGGCAACGCGATCATTGGGGGCCACCGCCTTGAGCTTGGCAATCTGCGTTTCGCTCAGGCGCACGGCAGGAATCTTGTTTGCCGCGACCTCCGCGTTGGTCTTGGCCTGAAACCGCGCCCGAAGCTCCTGAAGCCGCTCACCGTAGGTCTTGGCATTCGGGTCGGTCACGATCTGGGCGCTTGCGCTTCCGACAAACAACAGCCCGGCAAGAAGTGAGACCGCAAGACGAAGCATCGTGCCCCCTTTGTTTCGAACCACCGACGCACCACTCACCCTAGCAAGCCCCCGCGAGGCAGCCAACCGAAGGGCGGTCACGCCGGCCACTTCGCCTTGTCGCGCAGCGCGAAGGCCGCCTCGCGCGCCTGCGCGACGATCCTGCCGTGGTCCATGGCGGTGAACTTGGCGCCGCGGCGCAGGACCCGGCCGTCGACGATCACGGTGTCGACGTTCGGCGGCATCGCGAAGGAGACGATCGCCTCGTAGGGGTCGCCGGCGGGCGCCGTGTTGACGTCGGTGGTGCGGACCAGCACCAGGTCGGCGCGTTTTCCCGGCGTGATCGAGCCGGTGCGCTCCGCGATGCCGAGATCGACCGCGCCGTCGATCGTCGCGAGCTGCAACAGCCGTTTGAGCGTGAGCGGCACCTTGGCGCCGATGCGGTGCGAATGCAGAGCGAACAGGATGCGCATCGAGGCGAAGGGATCGCAGCTGATCGAGGCCATGTGGTCGGTCGACAGACTCACTTTGACGCCGGCCCCCAACAGCTCGCCGAGCTGGATCTCGCCGAGCTGCGCCGCCCGGCGCGCCTCGAGCTGGGGCGAGGTCGAGTAGCTCACCCCGCGCGCCTTCAGGATCGCCAGCTCGTCGGGCGTGTTCAGCAGCGGATGGACGAGCTGCACATCGGGGCCGAGCATGCCGGCGCGCTCCAGCTCGGTGACCGGGCTCGCGCCCGAGGTATGCATGGTGATCGGCAGGCCGAGCGCGCGGGCGCCGTCCCAGTCGCGCTTGAGCTGCTCGACGGTGAGCACGCCGCGCGACGCCGCGGCGGCGGAGCCGCCGATGGTGAGCGCGCCGAGATTGCGCGAGCAGATGCCGAGCGTCAGCAGGTTCTCCTGGTCGGGCATCCACGCCTTCTGGATGCGCGCCAGACCGGCAAAATCCATCGGCGCATCGTCGGCCAGGCCGACCGGCGTCCCATAGGCGAAACGTCCGCGGATGCCGATCTCGCGCATGGCCGAAAGCTCGGCGTCGGCGTGCTCGGGGCTGCGGGTGTTGTGCGACCAGTTGTGCACCGTGGTGACGCCGGCGGCGAGCGCCTCGGCGGCGCCGAGACGGACCGAGCGGTAGCTGTCCTCGGGCGCCATCAGGGGCCCGAGGCGGGCGGTCACCGGGAAATAACCGAGCGCCGGAACGTCGGCACGGATGAAGACGCGGAAGAGGGCGTTCCACAGGTGGAAATGCGTGTCGACGAAGCCCGGGATGGCGATCATGCCGGCGCCGTCGATGACGTCCGCGGCGGGCGCCTCGATTTTCGGCGCGACCGCGACGATCGCCCCGTCCCGCACATGCAAGTCGCCGGCCGCGATGTCGGGCACCGCGGGGTCCATGGTGAGCACGGTGGCGCCGCGGATGAGCAGCTCTCCACGGGCGGGGAGCGGCGTGCCGGGGCGCGCGGGCTGCTGGGCGAGAAGCGGGTGCGGGAGGAGAGTCGCGGCGCCGAGCGCCGCCGTTCCGCGCATGAGCGCACGTCGGGTGAGTTTGGTGTTGGTCATGTGCGGTGCTTCCCGAGGCTGGTCGTCATTGCGAGGAGGGCACGCACGTCGGGCAAGCCCGACTTGCGCATTTTTAGTTGCCAATCTCGGGTAAACCCGAGATTGGTGCCCGACGAAGCAATCTCCGCCACCGGCATGCGCAAGCGCAGCGAGATTGCTTCGCGGAGTTTATCCTTGGGCTCGCCGAAGGCGAGACCCGAGGGCTCGCAATGACGAAGAGGCTTACCGGTTGGCTTGCCCTTGCGGCTTATCCCTTCAGCTGCCGGGCGATGAAGGCCTTGACGGTGTCGCGCGCCTTGTCGGTCTGGGGGCCGGGGTCGGCGACCCATTCGTGCACGGAGTTCTCGAACAGGTGGTATTCGATCTGGCCGCCGGCGGCCTTGTAGATCTTGACGAATTTTTCCTGCGCTTCCGGCAGCACGTTGTCGTCGAGCGCGCCCTGCATGACCAGGAGCGGCACCAGCGTGACCTTTTCCTCGCGCTCGAGGATTTCCTTCGGG
>DATBBS010000366.1:0-3750 GCA_036270895.1 Xanthobacteraceae bacterium | reverse complement strand
GAACGTTCGCTTAACGAACGCGCTGTTAGACCTAGCGCCAAGCAGAAGGCCGGGGGGGCTCTCGTCCGGCCACGAATGCAAGCAAGAAGGAGCAACCGGGATGCAAAATCTCACGCGTCTCATCCGCGGCGCCAAGTTTGCGGCCGCCATCGCGGCCGCGCTGACCATCGCGGCATGCGCCAGCAAGAACAACGATCTCGCCGACGCGGGAATGAATTCCGCGGCGCCCGGCAGCCAGCAGGACTTCGTCGTCAACGTCGGAGACCGCGTGTTCTTCGAGACCGATCAGACCGATCTTACGCCGCAGGCGCGCTCGACGCTCGACAAGCAGGCGCAGTGGCTCGCGCAATACAACCGCTATTCTTTCACGATCGAAGGCCATGCCGACGAGCGCGGCACGCGCGAATACAATATCGCGCTCGGTGCCCGGCGCGCCCAGACGGTGCGCGAATATCTCGCCTCGCGCGGCATCGAGCCGCAACGCATGCGCACCATCTCCTACGGCAAGGAGCGGCCGGTGGCGGTGTGCAACGATATTTCGTGCTGGTCGCAGAACCGGCGCGCGGTGACGGTGCTCAACGCAAGCTCCTGATTCGCGATTGGGACTAAGTGGGAAGGGGACCGACCGGCGTCGCTCGTGGCGCCGGTCGTGTTTTATGCGGCGCGGCGGGCCGCGGGCGAGGGGCTCGGGTCGCAATCGTCACAATTTCGTCGTAGGTTCCCGTATGTTACCAACCCATCCCGTATCGGTCCTGCGAGCCATCATGCCCCGTATCGTCCTGCGCGCCTTGATGCCGGCCGTGCTTGCCTGCGGCATGCTCGGCGGCGCTCTACCTGGCTTCGCCCAGACGTCGCCGTCGGATCTGCTGGTGCGGCTCGACCAGCTCCAAAGCGAAGTCCGCCAGCTCACAGGCGCGGTCGAGCAGCTGCAGTACCGCAACCAGCAGCTCGAGCAGCTTGTCCGTCGCATGCAGGACGAACGATCGGGCGCGCCGCCGCGTCCAGCCGCCGCCCCACCGGGACCCCCGGGCCCGCCGGCCGTCCCGGCCCGCCGTTCGGACGTGTTCGATCCGGCCCAGGCGCCGAACGCGCCGGGCGCCCCGCGCACCCTCGGCTCGATGTCCACCGACCCCGGCGCAGCCGGCGTCGAGCGGCCGCCCGGACCGGTCGCGGACGCGGCTCCGGTGGGCGCGCCCAATGGCAGCCAGGTCGGCGCGCCGCTCGATCTCACCACCATGTCGGCGAATGCGGCGCATCCCCCGGGCGGCGACAGGGCGCCGCGCGTCGCCGGAGCGGGGACGCAGCTCGCCACTCTGCCGCCCTCGCAGACCCCGCGGGACGAATTCGACCTCGCTTACGGTTATGTGCTGCGTAAGGACTATCCGCTCGCCGAACAGGCCTTTCAGGACTACCTGAGGCGATATCCCAATGACCGCATGGCGGGAGAGGCCCAGTTCTGGCTGGGCGAGAGCATGTTCCAGCGCCAGAGCTATCAGTCCGCGGCCGAGGCCTTCGTCACCCTGACGAAGAATTACGGGTCCAGCCCGAAGCTGCCCGATGCGCTGTTGCGGCTCGGTCAGTCGCTCGCCGCGCTTCAGCAGAAGGACCTGGCCTGCTCCACCTTTGCCGAAGTGGGGAGAAAAGCCCCCAATGCCCCGCAGAACGTGAAGGCCGCGGTCGAGCGGGAACGCAAGCGTGTCCATTGCTGAAGCGCCGCTCTCGGACGCCGAGGCTGATCTCCTTTTTGCCGATCTGATCGATCAATCCGCACTGGTCCTGGCGGTCTCCGGCGGTCCCGATTCGACCGCCCTGATGGTGCTGGCCGCGCGCTGGCGCAAACGCCATCGGGGCGCCCCGAAGCTGATCGCGGTCACCGTCGACCATGGGCTGCGGCCCGAGGCGCGACGGGAGGCGGCGGACGTGAAGCGGCTCGCCGCGCGCCTTGGGGTCGCCCACCGCGTCCTGCGCTGGACCGGCGCCAAGCCGACGACTGGATTGCAGGAGAAAGCGCGCGAGGCGCGCTACCGCCTGATCGCCGCGGCGGCCGCCCGGACGCGGGCGGCGTGTGTGCTGACGGCGCACACGATCGACGATCAGGCCGAGACGGTGTTGATCCGGCTGACCCGTGCCAGCGGGCTGACTGGCTTGGCCGGAATGGCGCGGATCCGGCCGCTGTTCTTGCCGGCCCCCGGGACGCGCGCCAACGCGCGGCCTGGTCATCCAGTACCGGCCGCGAGCGTCTTTCTGGTCCGCCCCTTTCTCGAAATTCCGAAATCACGGCTGGTCGCGACCTTGCGCGCAGCCGGGATTCCTTGCGCGGACGATCCCTCGAACCGCGATCCGCGCTTCACCAGGGCGCGCTTGCGCGCCCTGATGCCGGCACTCGCTCGCGAAGGGCTCGATGCGCACCGTTTTGCCCTGCTGGCACAGCGGATTCGCCGTGCCGAGGCCGCTCTCGAGCTCGCGGTGGGGGCTGCGGCCTCGGCCCTGTCCGCCACACCCTGGTCGGCGGCGGGACCAATTGCCTTCGATGCGGCCGGGTTCGCCGCCCTCCCGGCCGAGATGGCGCTGCGTCTGCTCGGCCGGGCCATCACGCGGGTGGGCAACGAAGGGCCGGTGCAGCTCGGCAAGCTCGAATCGCTTTCGGACGCGCTCGCCGCCGCGCAGGCGGGCTCCGTGCGGTTTCGCCGCACGCTCGCCGGGGCGGCCGTCACGCTGCAGCGGGACCGACTCATGATCGAACGGGCGCCGGCGCGCAGGAATCGCTCGGATTCGGCCAATCCGGCCAGCCCCACTGGCCGGAAAAGCAGGAAAGCCCGATTCACCACAGGGCGGTAAAATTAACGGGCGGAGGCCGTTTGGCTTGGCAGAATGCCGCACCGCACCTACATTAAGCGCCGGGACGCCGGTATTCCCGGGGAATGGATACTTGCCGGAACGCCTACCTTCACCGAGGAAACCCGGATGAATGCCAATTTACGCAATTTCGCCCTCTGGGTGATCATTGTCCTTCTGCTGCTCGCCCTGTTCACCTTGTTTCAGAATCCGAGCACCCGCTCGACCTCGCAGGACATCTCGTTCTCCGAGTTCCTCGGCGAGGTCGACAAGGGCAATGTGCGCGACGTCGTCATCCAGGGGCCGGAGATTCACGGCACCTTCTCGGAGGCGCGCGGCGGACGGACCTTCAACACCTATGCGCCCAACGATCCCACGCTGATCCAGCGACTCTACGGCAAGGGCGTTTCGATCTCGGCGCGTCCGCAATCGGACAACGTGCCCTGGTTCGTGTCGCTGCTGGTCTCGTGGCTGCCGTTCATCGCCCTGATCGGCGTATGGATATTCCTGTCACGGCAGATGCAGGGCGCCGGCGGAAAAGCGCTCGGCTTTGGCAAGAGCCGCGCCAAGCTGCTGACCGAGGCGCATGGCCGCGTCACCTTCGAGGACGTTGCCGGCGTCGACGAGGCCAAGCAGGATCTGCAGGAGATCGTCGAGTTCCTGCGCGATCCCGGAAAATTCCAGCGGCTCGGCGGGCGCATCCCGCGCGGCGTGCTGCTGGTCGGGCCGCCCGGCACCGGTAAGACGCTGCTGGCGCGCGCGATCGCGGGCGAAGCCAACGTGCCGTTCTTCACCATTTCGGGCTCGGACTTCGTCGAGATGTTCGTCGGCGTCGGCGCGAGCCGCGTGCGCGACATGTTCGAGCAGGCCAAGAAAAACGCGCCCTGCATCATCTTCATCGACGAGATCGACGCG
>DATBBS010000365.1:0-2557 GCA_036270895.1 Xanthobacteraceae bacterium | reverse complement strand
AGCGGCAAGATCGTCTACACCGCCGGCCAATTGGCCCGCGACGTCGACGGCAACTGCGTCGGCAAAGGCGACATGCGGGCGCAGATGGAACAGACGTTCCAGAACCTCGACCGGTGTCTCAAGGCGGCCGGCGCCACCTGGCCGACGTAGTCAAGACCAACACCTTTGTCACCGATTTCGACGAGTTCCAGAAGTGCGCCGACATCCGCATGCGGTATCTCGGGGTGGCGACCCCGACCAGCACGACTGTCGGCGTTACCCGTCTCGCCGGACCCGATTTCATGATCGAGATCGAGGCCGTTGCCGTCGTCAATTCCTGAGAAGCGGGTCCGGGCCGACGCCGGTGCGGCGGCCCGGCAACCCGATCCGAGGAGGGGCAGGGTTGGACGATTTCGATTGATACGGCGGCGCGATCACACGCGCGACGTCCGTTACTCCGAGCTACCGCAGCACGCAGAACGTCCGCCGCCCCTGCACACCGAGCGCGGCGCCGGCTTCAAGTTCGGCCGGCCCTTCATGCAATGGATCAAGGACGGCGCGCGGCTATGCTCGCATGCCCCGTCTCTGACACAAATAGCTATAAAGCGCATCGAGCTCCCATGGGCGTTCATAGAACTTGGCGGGCCAATACTCGCTCCGGCTTGAAGAGGTCGATGGGCCGGTCAGTGCGTCGGTCCTGCGCTAAGTCGGCGATGATCTCGCCTATGACGCTGGCGAACTTGAAACCATGGCCCGAACACGGCGAGGCGATGACCAGCTGCGGCGCTTTGGGATGCAGGCCCACCACGAAGTGCTCATCGGGGCTCCTGGTATAGATGCAGAGGCTGGTGTTCACCAAGGCGCCGGCGGCGGCGGGGACGTAGCGCCGGATCAGGCCATGCAGATGCTCGGCCTCGTTAGCGGAGACCTCGGCCCGGGCTGCGTCGGCGGAGACGAGATCCCCGCCCGAGAGGTGCGAGGCTGCCTTTACGCCCGTTCCGCAGACATTGGGCAGGCCGTAGACCAGGTCCTCCTGCGTCTGGAAGAAGAAGACGGGCATGCGGTCCGGCCTGACCAAGTCAGGCTCCAGCGGCTGAAACCACATTAGCGGCTGGCGGGTCAGGCGCATCTTCGCCGCCACGTCCGACATAAGCTCACCGATCCAGGCGCCGGCCGAGACCACCGCCGACGCCGCCTCGACCCGCTCGCCGCCTTCAAGGATGATCTCGACGCGGTCGGCAACTGGCTCGACAGCCAGGACGCGGGTGTTCAGCCGCGCCTCGGCACCAAGGGCCTCAGCGCCGGCTACGAATAGGCCGATCGCCCTTTCGGGTAAGAGCGCCCCCGCGTCCGGCTGGAACACCACGTCCCACCCGGCAGGCAGCTTAAAGGCGGGGAAGCGCGCATTGGCTTCGGCGGCCGTCAAGCGCTTGTGCGGCAGGCCATGCTCAATAGAAGAGCGTCGCGAGCCCTCCACCAGGGGCGCACCCGGATAGCCGGCCTCGATCACGCCTGTGATGGCCATGAGCCGCTGGCCGCTCGCCGCCTCCAGGTCCCGCCAGCGCTGATAGGCTTCGCGCAGCAGGGGCACGTAGGAAGGATGCTCGAAATAGGCCAGGCGGATCACCCGGCTCTCGCCAAAGGAGGAGCTGCGCCGGTGGGCAGGTTGCAAGCGGTCGAAGCCGATGACCCTGAGGCCGCG
Source organism: Xanthobacteraceae bacterium (assembly GCA_036270895.1). Classification (GTDB taxonomy): domain Bacteria; phylum Pseudomonadota; class Alphaproteobacteria; order Rhizobiales; family Xanthobacteraceae; genus JAVDCA01. The sequence goes on along the minus strand of DATBBS010000365.1, from coordinate 876 downwards.
CCGCGCGACGGCGTAGAGTGCTGCGCTGCCCATCGCGCCCAGGCCGATCACAGCGACGTCGTAGCTGGGCATTAGGCCTGCCTTTCGCTGGTTACGTCGAGGTCGAACGTATCGTCAACTCGTCAACCCGGGACGAGCCGAGATCAAGCATGCGGTCGGCTTCGTCGAGGACCGATCTGAACGTTAGACAGCGAAAGCGCCCGGTTGTCGATCAGGTCCAGCAGGCGCCGGGCTCGGGAATTTTTCCGATCTATAAAAAAGAGGGGCGCAGAGGGCCGCAGTTTTGCTGCGTTTTCCGGCGGTCGCGAAGCGGAATAATTCAAGCCATTTGCCGCCAAAACCCGCCTCGGCGGGGGTGGGCCTTCGTGCGGTCGTCCCTTGTGCACGGCCTTGATGATGTCGCCCGTTTTGGCGTCGTTCACGCCTCTGCGATATCCCATCCCGAACCCCACGGCCCAGCCTGCCGTCGCTAAACCGAATATCGCAAGGCAGATCCGGGCGATTTCAAGCGCCAAGACCATTGAGGCGTCCGCCGAGCGGAACCAAGTCATCTATTGGGCACGCACGGACCCCACCACCAATCGCCGCGCCAGTCGCGCCAGAGAGCCTGATGCCAACCTTCCCCGCAGGCTTGGTCGCTCAGGCCGAAAGTCACGGCGGCGCCAAGCGGATACCAGTTCTGTTGGTTCGGGTTCGGCGCGGCCTGTGCCGACACCCGCAGCCAAAGCTACCAAGCCGGTGAATGCGACGCAGATGATGCGTATTTCAGCCTCCATCGCGTCCCCCGGAGGTAGTATGCGCCGGGACCGTTTACACAACCTTAACGGGCATAACAGGGCACCTGGTACCGCGTAATTACGTTGTCGCTGGATATTA
>DATBBS010000364.1:0-1999 GCA_036270895.1 Xanthobacteraceae bacterium | reverse complement strand
GGCGCCGCGACCCAGAACATGATCAACGCCGAGGTGCTCGACGCGCTCGGCCCCAAGGGCATCCTGATCAACATGGCGCGCGGCTCGGTGGTCGACGAGCCGGCGCTGATCCGGGCGCTCAAGGAGAAGAAGATCTATTCGGCCGGGCTCGACGTCTATGTGAAGGAGCCGGAGGTGCCGAAGGAGCTTTTGGAGATGGACAACATCGTGCTGTTTCCCCATCTCGGCTCGGCGTCGGAATGGACGCGCACCAGAATGGACCAGCTGGTGGTCGACAACCTCGCCTCCTGGGCCGCCGGCAAGGGGCCGCTGACGCCGGTGCCCGAAACGCCGTGGCCGCCGAAAAAGCGGGCGTGATCTCGATGATCCTGCGCGGGAGAGTCCCATGATGCGCCGTGATGTCCTGTTTGCCGTCGCCATTGCGTGCCTCGCTGTCGCGCCCGCCCGGGCGCAGGCGCCGGTGAGCGACCAGGCCAAGGCAATGGCGACCGGCAGCTGGGAATTCTCCAATGCGGATCGCGACAAGCGCTGCATGATCGTCTTCAAGACCGCGCCCGCCGCGGCCGGCATGCGGCTCGAATTCGACAAGGCCTGCGCCGAGGCCTTTCCCTTCATCAAGGAGATCGCGGGCTGGAGCATCGCGGAGAATGATTTCCTGCGGCTGCTCGACGCCAAGGGCAAATCGCTGCTCGACTTCAGCGAGGTGGAGACCGGCATGTACGAGGCTCCGCGTCCGGGCGAAGGCATCTTGTTCATCCAGGCCGCGGCCGCGCTCGGCCCGCCGCCCAAGGAGGCAGAGCAGATGACCGGCGACTGGAGCGTGGTGCGCGGCGCCGGCAAGCCGATCTGCACCGTCACGCTCGCCAATACGGCGGCCGGCCCCGATCTCGCGCTCAAGCTCAAGCCCGGCTGCGACGCGATCGTGACCCGCTTCGCGCCCGCCGCCTGGCAGATGGACCGCGGCGAGCTCCTGCTCAAGAACGCCAGAGGCCAGACGTGGCGCTTCGAGGAGAGCGATGCCGCAACCTGGAGCCGCGTACCGGAAACCGCCGAGCCGCTGTTGCTGGTGCGGCCGTAAATCGCCGCGCGCAAGGCATTCCGCCTCAGCGCCGGCGGCCTGCCAGGAATGCTGTCATCGCCAACCCCTGCACGAGAGCCGCCGCGGCGAACAATAGAACCGCCGCGCCCGGCTTCGCGTCGATCACGGCCGGCGCGAATTCCCGGATCAAGCCGAAAGCCGCGGGCGCGAACGCATAGGCGGCCTGGGCGATGGCCACGATCAGCGACACGACCCGCGGCACGTCGTCCTTGACGAATTCCATCTGGGCGATGAGCGGCGGCAACGATGTGGCGTTGCCGATGCCGGCGCCGAACAGCAGGACGCCGAGCAGCAGCGGCGGCACGCTCGTCCCGCCCGACACGATGAAGGCGACCGAACCGCCGATCTGCACCGCATAGCTCGCGCAGGCGACCAGCCGCCGGTCGGCTTTGACCGGCATGAGCCAGCCGACCAGCGAGCGGCCCGCGATCGCGGCGGCGGTCGCCGCGCTCATCGCCAAGCCGGCCTGCTGCGCTCCGAGCACCGGCGCCAGCAGCGAGAACAGATGCGCGAGCAGGCCGATCTGCGCGAACAATCCGAACGCCATGCCGGCCGCGAGCGTGAGAAAGCGGGCATCGCGCCATAGCGCCGCGCGCGGCAGCGGCTTTGCGCGCGATGGCGCAACCGCGACCGCAGGCGCCCCCGGCGCGTCGCCATCGGGCGTCAGTCCGAGCTGTTGCGGCGTCTGCGCGAACAAGCGCCCGGAAAGAACCCAGATCGCGAGCGCCACCACGAGACCGACGCCCGCCGCCGCGAGCGGAAATCCCACCAACCCGATGGCGGCGACCCAGAGCGGCGCAAAGACCACGCCGCCGATGCTCGCGCCGTTATACGCCATGGCGAGCGCGGCGGGCCTGTTGCGCACGAACCAGGGCGACACGACCGCGTTGATGGCGGCCG
>DATBBS010000363.1:0-3292 GCA_036270895.1 Xanthobacteraceae bacterium | reverse complement strand
ATGATCTATTTCAGCGGCATCACGCTGTCGCTCTACTCGAATATCGGGCTCGGCCGTTTTCTCGCCGTCGTCGAGCTCGCGCGCAAGGCCGGCGCCAAGATCGCGTTCGACGGCAATTTCCGCCCGCACGGATGGAAAGGCGATCTCGCCCGCGCCCGCACGGTTTTCATCGAGGCCCTGAAGCGGGTCGACGTGGCGCTCCCCGCCTTCGACGACGAAGCGATCCTGTGGGGCGACCCGAGCCCGGAATCGACGGTCGAGCGGATGCAGGCCTTCGGCATCGCCGAAGTGGTGGTGAAGAACGGCCCCGGCGGCGCGCTGATCGCGGCCGGCGGAACCCGCGAGCATGTGCCGGTGCCGGAAGTGGTCGAGCCGATCGACGCGATGGCGGCGGGCGACGGCTTCAACGCCGGCTACCTGTCGGCGCGCCTGAACGGGGCTGGACCGGCCGACGCCGCGATGGCGGCGCACCAGCTCGCCGCGCAGGTGATCCGCCATCGCGGCGCCATCATGCCGCGGGTCGGCGGGGCGGTGCATTAGCGCCGCGCGCCAAGGCTCGGGCCCCCTCACGGCTTGCCGATCAGCATCGCCCCGAAGGCGGCGAGAAACGGCACCGGGATCGACACCACGACCCTGAGCCAGACCACCCGCGCCGGCATCGCGATCGCCTCATAGCTGATCACCCGCTGGATCGCGAACAGCGCCCAGGCGGTCGTATAGGCGATCACCTGCGGGGCGCCGGCGCCGCTTTTCAGCGCCGCCACCCCGATGGAGAATCCGACCACCGGCCCGCCCGGCGTCAAGGCGCCGGCAAGCGCCGCGATCGCGGTGCCGAGGATCCCCGAATTCGGACCGAGCAGGTGAGCGAGCACTTCCGGCGGAAAGACGGCCGCCACATAACCCGAGCCGACCACCCCGATGGCGACCCGCGGCGTCAGGCGCAAAAAGTCGAGCGCGCCTTCGCGCAACCCGGTTTCGACCAGGCTCGCGCTTTTGGCGGCCGCCGCGACCACGAGCGCCGCCACGATGACCCACAGCAGGATGCCGACCCCCAACGCGATCATAGCTTGACCCCGCGGGCGATAAGGGCCTTGGCGACGAAGCGGCCCGCGAGCCCGACGAAGATCGGAAACAGCGGCGCGACCGCCATGCGCCAAAGCACGAAGTCGGCGCCGAAGAACGGCAATTCCCACACCAGCGCGCGGGCATAACCGAGCAGGGTCCAGCTCGTCACGAAGGCGAGCGCCGCCCCGATATCGGCGCCGACCGCCAGGAACGCCCCCGCCACCGGATAGATCGTGACCGGTCCGCCCGGCATGACGACGCCCGCGAAGGTCGCGATGACGAGCCCGGTGAAGCCGGATTCGGCGCCGACCAGACGGGCCACCACCTCGCGCGGAATGAGCAGCGTGGAAAACACCCCGATCAGGCAGCCGGCCGCCATCTTGGGCAGAATGTCGAGGAAGATATGCACGTCGCCGAAGAATACCGCGGCGAAACGCTCCTGCCCGTCGCGCAGGTAGACCACCACGGCCGCCGACAGCATGCAGACGGTGATCAGGAGGGTGGACCAATCGAAAGCCTTGCGACGGGACGCCATGGGGGCCGTGAGGTGGGTGCGGGGCGGCATCCTGAGCGCCGCCCTGCCCCGGTTCAAGCAGCGGCCGCGCATGGGAGAGCTGCGGGCGACCCGCGCCCGGAGGGGGCGCGGCAGAATGGCCCTTGGCGCACCTCTTGCGCGACACGCCGGCCCGGTCCACAACTTGCTGTCAGAGGAGAAACGCGTTCGGACCGGAACCAATAAGCCACCGCAACAACAAGGTGGCGGGTGTCGGTCGGGGGGAATCGGGGGAACCGATCCAAGCAGGGAGGCCGGCGCCCAACGCCGGTGCGAAGGGCCGGCCCGCCCGGCCCTTGGGGGATGGATTGCGCATGTTGCGTATTCTCGATCGGCTCGAGGAAACCATCATCGCGACGCTGATCGCGGCGGCGACGCTGCTGATCTTCGTCTCGGTGGTGCATCGTTACGGAAGCGGCGTCCCGTTCCTGTATCCCTTCCTGCACCCGATCCACCTCTCCTGGGCGCAGGAGCTGTGCATCTACATGTTCATCTGGATGGCGAAGTTCGGCGCCGCCTACGGGGTGCGCACCGGCATCCATGTCGGCGTCGACGTGGTGGTCAATCTGCTCAGTGAGCGCCCCCGCCGGCTCGTGATCATGTTCGGCCTGTTCTGCGGCGCGCTGTTCACCGCCATCGTCGGCACGATGGGCGCGAAATTCGTCCTCGGGCTCATGGACACCGACCAGGTCTCGCCCGACCTCGAGCTGCCGAGCTGGCTCGTCTATTCCTGTATCCCGCTCGGGTCCTACCTGATGTGCTTCCGCTTCCTGCAGGTGGCCTGGGCGTTCTGGTGGACCGGCCAGCTGCCGCATCACGACGAGACAAGGGTCGAAGGCGTCGAGATCGAAGCTCCCGCCGAGGGACCCGCGCGATGAGCACGGCCTTCATGTTCGGCCTGCTGATCGCGCTCATGCTCACCGGCATGCCGGTCTCGATCGCGCTCGGCCTCACCGTGCTGACCTTCCTCTACACCATGACGACCGTGCCGATCGAAGCCGTGGCGCTGAAGCTGTTCACCGGCATCGAGAGCTTCGAGATCATGGCGATCCCGTTCTTCATCCTCGCCGGCAATTTCCTGACCCATGGCGGGGTGGCGAAGCGGATGATCAATTTCGCGACCTCGATGATCGGACACTGGTATGGCGGCCTCGGGCTCGCCGGCGTCATGGCCTGCGCCTTGTTCGCGGCCATTTCGGGATCGTCGCCCGCCACCGTCGTCGCCATCGGATCGATCGTGCTGCCCGCCATGGTGCAGCAGGGGTTCCCCAAGCGCTTCGGCGCCGGCGTCATCACGACCTCGGGGGCGCTCGGCATCCTGATCCCGCCCTCGATCGTGATGGTGATCTTCGCGGTGGCGACCGGCGGCAGCGTCGGAATCGGTCCCGACGGACACCGCGTGCTGTCGGCGTCGGTCGGCCAGTTGTTCATGGCCGGAGTCGTGCCTGGACTCATCCTGGCCTCGATGCTCGGCGCCACCACCTTCTACCGCGCCTGGAAGAACGGCTATCCGCGCATGCCGAGGGCGAACTGGGCCGAGCGGTGGCACGCGTTCCGCGAATCGATCTGGGGCCTGCTGCTGATCCTGATCGTGCTGGGCGGCATTTATGCGGGCGCCTTCACGCCGACCGAAGCCGCCGCCATGGCGGCGGTCTACGCCTTCGTGATCGCGGT
>DATBBS010000362.1:0-3852 GCA_036270895.1 Xanthobacteraceae bacterium | reverse complement strand
CCGATCGAGGCGGGATAGAAGGCGACGAGCTTGCCGTCCTTATCGAGGGCGCGCAACGAGCGCTCGCGCTTGTCGATTTCGATGCGGGCCACCTTGGGGTCGCCCGCGCCGCGTTGGTCCGCGGCGGCCGCCGTGGCAGATGCCGTGGTCTCGCGGCGCTCGGTTCCTTCGCGGCGCTCCGTTCCCTCGCGCGCGGCCTCGGCTCCGTCGCGCGCGACGCCGGCCACGACGATCCTGGTCCCGGCATGATCGAAGGCGGCCTTGGGGTTGAGGGCGCGCAGGAGATCCTCCCGCATGTGAAATTTCTCGGCCAGCGCCTCGCGGGCGCTGGTGTAGGACAGCGCCGGCAGGTCCGCCATGGCGTCGAACTTGGCCGGAATGGAGGGGATGAAGGGCCCCTTGGTGTCGTCCGGCGAGATCTCGTAGTCGACAAGCGCGGGGTCGGCGGAGCTCTCGGCGAGCTTTTGCGTGGTCGCATTGTCGAGCTTGCCGGTCGCGTTCAATCCGTTGGCGCGCTGGAAGGCGGAGAGCGCCTTCTTGAAGTTGCTCCCATCGCGGCCGTCGATCGCGCCGGGCGAAAAGCTGGTGCGATCGAGCACGACCTCGGCCTTGAGAATTCCGGCATTCACGCCCTTGGGGAGCTTGCCCTGCAGGAGCTTGGCCGCGGCGCCCGGGGCGGCCGGGGCGGCCGGCGTTTGCGCCGCCTGGCCGCTGGCGCCGTCGACCACGAGCAGGGTCGGCGACACGATGGCGAGAAACGCGATGACAACCCGATGCATGATGGCCCAGGGGTTCGAGAAAAGCCCTAAGTCAACCCGCGCGGCGGTCGCCGGTTCCCGTTGGAATCCAGCCCGCCGCGCTATATGAGTGGCCCCGAGGGGAGACCCATGATCAGCCAGCACCTGTCGGAAGAACAAAACCTGATGCGGCAGAGCTGCCGCGCCTTCGTGGACGACGTCGTCATTCCGTTCATCCGCCACAACTGGCAGCGCGAATGGACGATGACCCCGGAGGACCGCCTGCCCCGGGAAATCCTCGAGGGCGCCGACAAGGTCGGCATCCGCACGCTCGGCGTGCCGGAGGAATTCGGCGGCATGGAGCTCGACAAGGCCGCGGAGGTGCAGACCTTCGCGCTCATCTCGGAAGAGGTGGCGCGCGGCGATTCCGGGCTGGCCGACAAGCTGGTGCAGAACTGGAAGGTGTCGGTGCTGCTGCGCAACCTCGCGCCGCGCCACCTGCAGGAAAAATGGTTCAAGCGGCTGATCGAGGACCCGCAATTCCTGCTCGCCCATTGCCTGACCGAGCCGCGCGGCGCCTCCGACCGCTGGCTGCCCTACAACGTGCCGGAAGCCGCCATGCAGACCCGCGCCGTGAAGCAGGGCAGCGACTGGGTGATCAACGGCCGCAAGCAATTCATCTCCAACGGCTATGACGCCGGCCTCTACGTGGTCTATGCCAATACCAATCCCAAGCTCGGCATGCTGCAGGGCACGTCGAGCTTCCTGGTTCCGCGCGACACCCCGGGGCTCACCGTCGCGCGCTGCAACGAGACGCTCGGCTGCCGCTTCATGAACAACGGCGAGCTCGTGTTCGAGGACATGCGCGTGCCGGAGGACCATCTGCTGGTGGAGAACGACGCGCTCGGCAAGGCGGGCGTCTATTTCCGGCCGGGCAAGATCATCCAGGCGTCGAAGAATCTCGGCGTCGGGGTGCGCGCCTTCGAGGTCACGTCCGACTATGTGCAGAACTACGTCCAGGGCGGCCGCATCCTGATCAAGCATCAGGCGGTGGCGCTGCGCATCGCCGACATGGCGACGCGCATCGAGGCGGTGCGTGCGCTGCTGGCGCGCGCCGCGCGCGCGGTCGACGACAACGCGCCCGACGCCGACACCTTGTGCAACATGGTCAAGCTGTTCGCCTCCGAGGAGATCCTCAAGGTCGCCCAGCATGCGGTCGAGCTGCATGGCGGCAACGGCATGATGCTCGATTTCGGGGTGGAGAAGCTGTTCCGCGACGCCGCGATCTTCCTGCACATGGACGCCACCACCGACATCTCGCGCATGAAGATCGTCAAATCGATGTTCCCGGACACGGCGGGCAAGTATGCGGGGCCGGAGAGTTGAGGCCCACACGGGTGCACCGATTCCGTCATGGCCGGGCTTGTCCCGGCCATCCACGCCTTAATGCCGACGCGCCGATAAGACGTGGATGCCCGGCACAAGGCCGGGCATGACGGAGTGCGTGACTGCAATGACAGCAGCCGTCACCCCGGCCGTTGCGTCAGGCGGAAGCCGAAGAGCACGATCGCCAGGCCGGCGAGCTGCGCGAGGCTCGGCACCTCGCCGAGCAGCAGGAAGCCGATCAGCAGCGTGAATCCGGGCACGAGCGACGTGAACACGGCCGCGCGCCCGGCGCCGAGCAGGATCACGGCACGCGCGAACAGGTAGATCGCCCCGGCGCCCGCGAGCGCGCCCTGGGCGAGCGCCTGGATCAGGTTCTCCCATAGCCCGAACGAGATCATGCGCTCGAAGCCGAACAGCGCCCAGTGGATCGGAATGTCGACGAGCGACATCACGCTGACGATCACGGTCGCGCGCGTGGCGGGAATGCGCCAGAGCTTGACCAGCATCGCGAAGGTGGCGAAGCAGAACCCCGCCGCCACGAAGGCGAGGTCGCCGAGGAGCCCGTGACGGCCGATGGTCGAGACGGCCTCCAGCCCGATCACGCAAAGCCCGACCACGATCACGGCGGCACCGATGACGCGCTCGCGCAGCAGCTTTTCCTTCAGCACAGCGGTTGCGTAGAAGAGGCCGGAGAGCGCCGCGCTGGACGGCTGGATCACGCCGCCATGCCCGAGAGGCACCAGGAGGAAGCCCGAATAGCTGATGATGGCGAGCGGCGGCCCGCCCGCCAATGTGAGCAACAGGGCGCGCCACCAACCGACACCGCCGAAATCGCGGATGCCGGCGCGCCACAGCAGCGGCAGCAGGAAGAACCCCGCCCAGGCGAAGCGGTGCACCGCGAGGTCGGCCGGCGAATAGCCGATCGCAATTCCGTGGCGCGCCGCCACAAAGCCGGCCGCCCAGAACAGGGCGGCGCCGGCGCCGCACAGGATGCCGACCGTCGTCGGCGCCGGCTTGGCGGCATCCAATCGTGCCCGCAGGCTCAATTTGCGGCCTCTCGACTCATCGGCTGTCGGGTTCCGGTCCATACGACGGCGTTGCCGATTCGAATAGCGAATTGCCAACCCCGGGGGCGCGGTCCATGCTGGAAACGGAGCCCGGACCCCGAAAGGCGCGCATGGCCCAGCAGCGACCCGCTGAGCGACCCGGCGAACGATCCCGTGTGGTCGCGGTCGGCGAGGTCATGATCGAGCTCGCGCGCGGCGGCGACGGACGTTTCGGCGTCGCTTGCGGCGGCGACACCTTCAACACCGCGGTTTATCTGGCGCGCGCCGGCGCGCAGGTCGCCTTCGCGACCGCGCTCGGCGACGATCCCTATTCGGACCGCATCCTGGCGCTGGCCGCGGCCGAGAATGTGGAGCGCGATCTGGTGCTGCGCGTCCCCGGACGAAAGCCCGGCCTCTATCTGGTGGACAACGATTCGAGCGGGTTGCGCCGGCTCTATGACTGGCACGACGCCGCGCCGGCGCGCGATCTGTTCGAGTTCGACGACTGGTCGCGCATCGCCGAGGGGCTGCTCGGCGCGCGCATGATCTATTTCAGCGGCATCACGCTGTCGCTCTACTCGAATATCGGGCTCGGCCGTTTTCTCGCCGTCGTCGAGCTCGCGCGCAAGGCCGGCGCCAAGATCGCGTTCGACGGCAATTTCCGCCCGCACGGATGGAAAGGC
>DATBBS010000361.1:0-5486 GCA_036270895.1 Xanthobacteraceae bacterium | reverse complement strand
GACAAGCGCCAGCTCGGTATCGGGAATCGGCGGAAAGCCGTCCTGCCGGCCGAGAACCCTGTGGTCGGCGAGGACCGCGACATCGGGCAGGATGCTCACGCCGAGGCCGGCAGAGACCGCGGCCTGAATGCCCGGCAGGTTCGGGCTCGTATAGGCGATATGCCAGGCGCGGTTGGCGGCCTCCAGCGCATGGATCGCGCGATTGCGGTAAAGGCATCCCTGCTCATAGACGGCGAGCGGCACGGAGCCGCTGCGGGCATCGATCGGGCGCCGCGCGCTGGTCACCCAGTTGAGATGCTCCGGCCAGGTCGCGATACCGCCGGTCTCGCCCGCATCCCGTTTGAAAAGCGCGAGATCGAGCTCGCCGCGCTCGAGATCGCGGGACAGCCGGACGCTCAGCCCGCAACGTACGTCGAGTCGCAGACCCGGGCGGGAGCGGGCGAAACCCGACAGCACCTCGGCCAGCCGATAGGCGGCGAAATCCTCCGGAATTCCCAGCCGCACCACGCCGTCACCCGCCGGGCGCGCCACCACGTCGCGGGCCTCTTCGGCGAGCGCGAGAATCCGTCGCGCGTAGGAGAGCAGGCGCTCGCCTTCCTCGGTCGGCGTCGCCTGCTTGCCGTTCCGATGCAGCAGCTCCCGGCCCAGCGCATCCTCGAGGCGCCTGATCTGCTGGCTGACCGTCGACTGGGTGCGGTGAACCCGCTCGCCCGCACGGGTGAAGCCGCCGGCATCGACCACCGACACGAAGCTGCGCAGAAGGTCCAGATCGAGCATCGGCTGGCTCATTCAAATTCCCACTGCATCTGATCATATCATTTAATTTCCAAATGACAAGCCGCGCGCCTAGACCTGCTCCGAAGAGGAGACGTCGATGCGCGTTGCCCTGCCGATTGCGGCCCGCCCGCCCACCATCGCGATCCCGCTGCCGGTCATGGTGGCGGCCTTCTGCCTGATCTGGAGCTCGGCCTTCGCGGTCTCGAAGCTCGCGCTCGCCGACTGCCCGCCGCTCCTGCTGGTCTGCGCGCGTTGCCTGCCGGCGGGCGCGATCATGCTCGGCGCCGCCCTGCTCACCGGCGCGCCATGGCGTCTCGCGCGCCGCGACCTCGCGATCCTTGCGGTGCTCGGCATCGCCAACAACGCGCTCTATCTCGGTCTGAACTATGTCGGGATCGTGCGGGGCGTCTCGGCCGGGCTTTCGGCCCTGATCGTCAGCGCAAACCCGGTCTTGACCGCGCTGCTCGCCGCCTTCCTGCTGGGCGAACGGTTGACGTGGCGCAAGGCGACCGGGCTCCTGTTGGGCGTCGGCGGCGTCGCCGTCATCGTCGGCAGCCGGCTCAGCGGCGGCCAAAGTCCCGTCGGGATTGCCTTCGTGCTCGGGGCGCTCGGCGCGCTGGTCGGCGGGACGATCGCGTTCAAGCGGCTCGGGCCGTCCGGCGGGCTGTGGATCGGAAACGGCGTGCAGAACCTCGCCGGGGGTCTCGCGCTCGCGCCTTTCGCCGCGGCGTTCGAGAGCGTCGGCGACATCGTGCCGAGCTGGCACCTGCTGGCCGGATTGGGGTTTCTGGTCTTCTTTTCCGCGATCGTCGCCTATCTGCTGTGGTTTCACCTGTTGACGGTGTCGGGCGCGACGGCGGCCAGCGCCTATCATTTCATGATGCCGCCGCTCGGCCTGTTCTTCGGCTGGCTGCTGCTGGGAGAGCGGCTCGAACTTCCCGACCTCATCGGCGTTCTGCCGGTAGGCCTCGGCATCTGGCTGGTGACGCACGCCACCGCAGCGGCGCCGGAAAGGAAACACGCATGAGCGATGATGTCGCCGAATCCTTCTCGACGCTGGGATTGGGGCACGGCTGCGCGTGAGGGAAGTCAGAACGCGCCCTCACTCCTTCCCAGAGGAGAAATCGACGGTCAGCAAATCGGGATTGACGCCCTCAATGAGCCATTCGAGGAGTTCACAATCTGCAAACACGCCTTCTCGTGCGAATGGATCTTGCTCGAGATAGGACAGCGCTTCCTCTCTGCTGACCGCGTTGTAGACGAAAAGCCCTCCCACGTCGTCCGCGAGGGGACCCGCCAGGGCCAATTTGCCGGCCTTCTTGAGGGCCTGGTCATACTCCCAATGCGCCGGTCGAACGGTTGCGAGTCTCGATTTGTCGGCGGCGTATTTGGCGTAGTTCGCGAACAACCTGATTTGCGTATTTTCCCCGACACTCTGGTCGGCGGATCGATTTGCCTTGATGAGGAGATCGAGATTCGCTCCGCGCAGGCGCCAACCGGAAATCGCGTAACTCTTCAATGCGTTCGCAAGAGTGAAAGGGTCTTCCTGCGCAAAGGACAGCGCTTCGCCCTTTGAGGCGGCTTCATAAACGAAAAGCAATCCGATGCGCCGACCCTGATCATCCACGAGAGGCCCGCCGATTGCCAGCTTGCCTCGTGCCCGCAGTCGATCCGCATATGCGAAGTGGGCCGCGCGGGCGCGGGCGATCCTGTCCAAGTCTCGGTACTTGACATAGTTGATGAACTTCATGGCGCCAGCTCCGTCTCGGGCGGTGCATGAGATTACCGGGCCAGCTCAGTCCGCCCCTCGACCGTGGATTTTTCCGAAGTTCTTGCCGTCCCACGGATCGCGAAGCGCAAAGGGCCTTTGCCACCTTACAGCAAAGCGGTTGCGGTGCGCCCGGCCCTCAGTCCCGCCGGAACACCACCGAGGCCAGCCAGCCGGTCAACAGCGCCATCAAGGCGGTGGCGAGGCCGTAGAGCAGGCCGTGATTGAGGGCGGCGCCGGCGACGAACTGCTCGAAGCCGAACTTGACGATCTCGAAGGCGTCGCCGCCGCGGGTGATCAGGGCGCCGTCGGCGAACAGCTTGAGATCGACCTCGTAGTTTCCGATCGGCGCCCCGGCCGGCAGCGGGATGGTGGCGCGGAACAGGATGGGGGTGAGGAAGGTCACCGCATTGGGGGCGTCGACGTAAAGGTCGTGCGACAGCTTCAGCCGAAGGAAGGCGTTGCGGAACGGGTCGTCGCGCACCACGTCGGCGGTGTCGGGGCCGATCCGCTGCGGCAGCAGGGTGCGCCGCAGCCCGATCTGCAGCCGCCGCAGCAGGTCGATCGGGGCGATCTCCTCGGCCGGCCGGGTCGACAGCACCGCGAGGTAGGACGGCACCTCGACGAAGGTGCGCGAGTCCGCATTGGCCCAGATGCCGAACATGCGTTCCTTGCGGCGCACCACCAGGGTCTCGCGCGGGCCGGACACGGTCGCGACGATGTCGTAGCTGCCGCGCCGCGCCACGCTGGCGGCGTCGCGCTCGACGGTGCCGAACAGCACGAGCTCGGTCCCGGTGAAGCTCGGGGTGATCAGCACGCGGTGGCTCGACAGCGAGGACACGAGCCGCTCGGCCGCGGCGGGCGCCGCCGTCGTCAGCAGCGTCAGCGCGGCACCCAGAATGGCGAGCGGGCGGCGCCTCATTGCGCGCCCTCCAGCTGGCGGATCGAATAGAAATCGTCGGGGGTCATCACCAGGTCGACCGCGAAGCGCACGCCGACCGCGAGCACCAGGACGCCGAGCATCAGGCGCAGGCGCTCGCCGCGCATCTTCTGACCGGCGCGCGCGCCGAATTGCGCCCCCATGACGCCACCCACCATCAGGATCAGCGCCAGGATGACGTCGACCAGATGATTGGTGATGGAGTGCAGCACGGTTGCGGTCGCCATCGTGACCAACGTCAGCACCATCGAGGTGCCGATCACCACGTTGGTGGGCACGCGCAGGAAGTAGATGAGCATCGGCACGAGCAGGAAGCCGCCGCCGATGCCCATGATGGCGCCAATGAAACCCATGATGAAACCGATCGTCACGACCGGGATCGACGATACATAGATGCGCGACTGCTTGAAGCGGAGCTTGAAAGGGAGCCCGTGGAACCAGGTGTGGCTGCCCGGCCGCCGCAGCTCGACCGGCTTGCCGTGCCGGCTGCGAATGATCGCGCGCACGCCTTCCGCCACCATCAGGCCGCCGACCGAGCCGAGGAGCAGCACGTAGGAGAGCGAGATGGTGAGGTCGAGCTGGCCGAGCGCGCGCAGATAGGTGAACAGCCAGACGCCGGCCGCGGTGCCGGCGATACCGCCGATCAGCAGCATCGCGGCCAGCGACAGATCGAGCGCCTTGCGGCGCCAATAGGTGATCGCACCCGAGAAGGACGACGCCGCGATGTGGCTCGATACCGTCGCCACCGCGACGGCCGGCGAGATGCCGAGAAAGATGAGCAGCGGCGTCATCAGGAAGCCGCCGCCGATGCCGAACATGCCGGAGATGAATCCGACCGCGATCCCCATCGCGAAGACGACGAAGATATTGACCGGGAGATCGGCGATCGGAAGGTAGACTTGCACTGGCGTCATCCGCCGGCGCGAAGACCCCTCCGAGCCGACCTCGAGAAACATGTTCGCATCGCCATCATGGCGGCGACCGGGCCAAGCCGTACATCCTCGGGCCGCGAACGCAAAGTGATTTTACCGCCCCCGGAGAGGCGGTTCAGAGCGTCGTGGCCGCCGGCCGCGACTGCGCGCGCGGGCGCGGCTTGATCTTGGCGGCGGGCTCGGCCTGATCCCAGCCGTTGGCGGGCGGCGCAACCGCGAGCGCATCCTCGGGCGCCCGGTCGGCCACCCAGGTATCGGCCGCGCGACGGGTTGCGGCGAGCACCTGCGGATCGAGCTTGGTGCCGATCTCGTCGCGCTTCTTGCCGGCCTCCTGGTCACCGCCCTTGGCGGCGAGCGCGAACCACCGATAGGCCTCGGTCAGGTCGCGCTCGACCCCGATGCCGCGCGCATAGAGAACCGCGAGATTGTACTGGCTGTCCGATATCCCGAAGGTGGCCGATTTGCGGAACCATTGCGCCGCTTCCTTGAAGTCGGGCTTGCCGTCGATGCCTTCCGCATAGAGCACCCCGAGATTGTGCATGGCGTTGGAGTTGCCCTTTTGGGCGGCCGCCACATAGAGACGGCGGGCCTCGTTCAAATCCTTGGTGACGCCGTTGCCTTTTTCGTACTGCGCGCCGAGCCGGAACAGGGCCGGCGCAAGCCCGCCCTTGGCGGCGCGCTCATACCAGACGGCGGCCTGCGGAAAATTCTGCGGCACGCCGCGGCCGTCGGCGAAACGGGTCGCGATCTCGAAGGCGGCGGCGGGCTCGCCGGCCGTTGCGGCCGCGATCAGCGCCTTGCCGCCGATCGCGGCGGGAAGCGGCTCGGCGGGCGGGACCGCGGCCGCGGCAGGCGCCGCAGGCGCGGCGGGCGCGGCCGCCGGGATCGGGGGCGCGGCGGCGACCGCCGCGGCGACAACCGGTGCGGGCTGCGGCGCCGGGCGTGGCGGTACCGTGCCGGTCACGTCGCGCGGCGCATCGGCGCGCGCGACCGGCGCCGGCGCGATCGGCGGGCGCGGCGACGTGTCGACGTCGAGCACGCCCGAGGGCGGCATGGCGGCCTGGAACGA
>DATBBS010000360.1:0-2464 GCA_036270895.1 Xanthobacteraceae bacterium | reverse complement strand
TCGAGCGCGACCTCGTCGTTGAGCGACAGCGGACCGACCGGCATGCCCGCCATGCGGCCGACATTCTCGATCATCGCGGCCGGGATGCCCTCGGCCAGCATCAGATGCCCCTCGCGGATATAGGTGCCGACCACGCGCGAGGTGTAGAAGCCGCGCGAGTCGTTGACCACGATCGGCGTCTTGCGGATCGCCCGCACATAATCGAGCGCCACCGCCAATGCGGCGTCGCCGGTGTTCTTGCCGAGGATGATCTCCACCAGCAGCATCTTCTCGACCGGCGAGAAGAAATGGATGCCGATGAAGCGGCTCGGGTCCTCGAACTCGGCGGCGAGCGAGGAGATCGGCAGCGTCGAGGTGTTCGAGCCGAAGACCACGTTGCGGCCCATCGCGGCCTGCGCCTTCTTGATCGTCTCGACCTTCACCTTGCGGTCTTCGAACACCGCCTCGATCACCAGATCGCAATCCTTCAGCGAAGTGTAGTCGGCGCTCGCCGTGATGCGGCCCATCAGGGCGTCGCGATCGGCCGCGCTGGCGCGGCCCTTGTTGACCTGGTCGCTGACCAGCCGCAGCGACAGCGCCTTGCCCTTGTCGGCGCTCTCCTGGTCGCGGTCGATCAGCACCACCTCGAGCCCCGCATTGGCGGTGACATAGCCGATGCTCGCCCCCATGAAGCCGGCGCCGATGATGCCGATGCGCTTGAGCTTGCTCGGCGGCACCGCGGCGGGGCGGCGCGCGCCCTTGTTGATGTCCTGCAGGGACACGAACAGGCTGCGCATCATGTGGGCGGCTTCGGGCGAGCGCAGAATCTTTGCAAACCAGCGCGACTCGACCCGCAGCGCGAGATCGAAGGGCAGCAGCAGGCCTTCATAGACCACCTGCAGGATGGCACGCGCCGCCGGATAATTGTCGTGGGTCTCGCGCCGGTAGATCGCGTTGGCGGCCGGAAAGGTCATCATGCCGGCCTTGGAATAGACCGGTCCGCCGGGCAGCCGGAACCCATCGGTGTCCCACGGCGCCTTGGCCTTCGGATTCTGCTTGACCCAGTCCTTGGCGGTCTTGACGAGATCGGCTGCCGGCACGATCGCGTCGATCAGCTTCAGCGCCTTGGCGCGCTCGATGCGCAGCTGGTCGCCCTTGAGCAGGAATTGCAGCGCGTCCGCCGGCGCGAGCATGCGCGCAACCCGCGTGGTGCCGCCCGCGCCGGGGAAGAGTCCGATCTTCACCTCGGGCAGACCGAGCCGGGTTTTTGGATTCTGCGCCGCGACGCGGTGGTGGCAGGCGAGCATGAGCTCGAAGGCGCCGCCGAGCGCGGTGCCGTTGACGGCGGCCGCCCAGGGCTTTCCCGACGTCTCCAGCCGGCGATAGAGCTGCGAGAGCTTGCGGCTTTCCTCGAACAGCGCGGTCGCGGCCGCCTCCGGGCCCTGGGTCTTGCCCAGGTCGTGGAACACGCGGCCGAGGCCTTCCAGCAGCGTGAGGTCCGCGCCGCCCGAGAAGGTCTCCTTGCCCGACGTGATGACCGCGCCCTTGATGGCGGGATCCGCCGCGACCTGCTCGACGATCGCCGAGAGCTCCTCGATTACCTTGAGGTCGATGACGTTCATCGACCGTCCGGGACTGTCCCAGGTGACGAGCGCGATGCCGTCGCCGTCGATCTCGAGCTTGAAATGCTGGAAGGCCATCGGGGAGTCCTCACATTTTCTTTTCTGTCACTCGGCGCGCGCGGAACGGCGAAAGAACCTGTCGGTCATCTTTCCGAGCCCGGGTAGGGTTCGCCGGACTTGTGCAGATAGCGCTGGTCCTTGCCGTCGCGCTCCGCCCGCAGGTCGATGTCGGGATAATTGGCGACCTCGCGCGGCGCGCGGGTGCCGATCTCGAGAAAGAGCGCGTCGCGATTGCTGCGGTTGATGAGGCAATGGCCGTTGGCGACCCCGGCTTTCCAGGCGGCGGCGTCGCCCGGCCGCAGCACGGTCTCGCCCTCGTCCTCGATCAGCACCACTTCGCCCTCGAGCATATAGACGAACTCGTCCTCCGCCTGATGCCAATGGCGCTGCGACGACGCCGCGCCGGGCTTGAGCCGGGCCAGATTGACGCCGAACTGGTCGAGCCCGGCCGCATTGCCGAGGCGCTTGCGCTCGCGGCCGACTTGCACGCGGCGAAACGGCTCCGGATAACCCGTGCGGGTGTCGATCGGAATCTTGTCGATATCGAGTTTCGGCATGCCTGTCAGACTCGCTCGATGATGGTGGCGGTGCCCATGCCGACCCCGATGCACAGCGTCACCAGCGCGGTCGACAGGTCGCGCCGCTCCAGCTCGTCGAGCACGGTGCCGAGGATCATGGCGCCGGTCGCGCCGAGCGGATGGCCCATCGCGATGGCGCCGCCGTTGACGTTGACCTTGGCGGGGTCGAGGTCGAAGGCCTGCAGATAGCGCAGCACCACCGACGCGAAGGCCTCGTTGACCTCG